>CAZXYA010000260.1:0-12260 GCA_964644655.1 uncultured Saprospiraceae bacterium
ATATAATAATTTCACGGCAACGCCTATTGATACTTTGACAAGCAATGAATTAACATAACAGCCTTGCCTCCGAAGGGGGAGAATACCCTTTCAAAAGCTTAACTTTTCTACTAAAAAAGAAAATGTTCATTTACAAAAACTTTTATCCGTAGTTTTCATATTCTTAAGGTAATATAATCAAGACCTCCTAATTTCCTCCCCTCAAAATAATTCCATATATTGAGGGCGAGAAAATATTATTGACTAAACAGTACCAGAAAACCCTGATTATTCCAAGTGGCTATCAATATTTTTATATCATATGCACATGAGGATATTTCCTATAAAGAGGCGCTATTAAAGCGACTCAAACCACTCAGTCTAAGAGCGGAAATAAACGTATGGCATGATGGAGAGATAGCAACAGGAGCCAAGTGGGATGATTCGATTAAACAAAACCTCCAACAAGCGGACATTGTCATTTTATTATTAAGTGCAGATTTCTTTGCCTCCGATTATATTTTTAAGGAAGAATTACCTACCATTATTACTAGGCGGATAGCCAACCAATTACAATTAGTGCCAATTATTGTTCGAGATGTTATTTTAGAAGGCTCTAACATCGAGGTTTACCAATGTTTACCATTAGATGCCGAAAAACGGATTAAGCCAATTGTCAGTTGGGAAAATCGGGATGAGGCTTGGTCGCAAGCAGATAAGAAAATTCGAGAAGTAATAAAAACAGTTGAAAAACAGAAAAAAATACTACCTCCTCCTAAATCTTCTTTTAAACTTGGCAAGCATCATATCTATACTTGTGATAGAGTGGACCAATATGATGATTTTAAACTAAGAACCAAAGGCGAGGACAAAATTCAATACCTCTATGCCTTTGGTCAAGAATACCAATCTATTCAAGGCTTTTTCAATCGAATAAAACACGACAAAGCAGGTGTTTTATTGGATTACCTCAATCCCAATGCTAAATCTTCTAATGAAGTAGTGTCCTTTGAAATCACCTTTGAGCATACGAAAAACGAAGAAATTTATATAGACAATATCTACAAAAGTTTGTTAAGTAAATTTTTTGATAATATAGATAACCGAGCGCCGATTCTAGCGCAAACCATTCTAAAAGTACTAGCAGAAAGTCAAAAAGTAAATCACCTTAAAGGAAAAGATTATCTCTGTATTTTACTGACTATCAGTCAAGAAGATTGGGAAAAGGAGATTACGCCAAATGTTGTTAGAAAAGTTATTGAAGCCTTCTTCGACCATCCAATACCTGCCGATAAACCAACGGTACTTTTGTTTTTTGGTACCTCTTATGAAGAGAATGATGGACAAACAGAACAAGAGATTCGGGCAGCCATTAAGGAAGGAGAATACTTAAAAATATTACCAGAATTAGAAGAAGTACCCCATACTTTTATCAAAAAATGGTTCAAAAAGTACAATGCCTTTTTTGATTTAAAACCTAAGCAACTAGATAAATTGCGAAAGCAATACTTCCAAGACGATATTTATGATATGGATGATATTGAAACTGGATTAGAGGAATTATTAGATAACTATAACAAAGAGCAACTAAAATAAACCAGCATGCAAATAGAAAACCAACAAAAAATCAAACAAGATTTTACCGCTAGTCAATATGAACTTCATGCAGGCTTAAAGAATGCAGTAGAGGTAGCATTAGCTTTGGGGCAACCGCTATTATTAACAGGGGAACCCGGCACCGGAAAAACCAAATTGGCGCAAAAAGTAGCCAAGGATTTATCCGCACATCAGTATAATGCCGCCCCTTTGGAGTTTAATACCAAAACGACTTCTACGGCTAGAGATTTGTTTTATACCTACGATGCGGTAGCACATTTTCAAGCGGCAAATATCAAACGAGAAGAGGGGAATGCCGCACCAGAGACCGTTGATTTTATTGAATTGCAGGCTTTGGGAAAAGCCATTGCTTATACCAATCGGGCGGAAATAGGGGAAAAAGTTTTATTGAACCAATTGGATTTAAATCAGCCCAATTCGGTGGTCTTAATAGATGAAATAGATAAAGCACCCCGTGATTTTACCAATGATATTTTAAATGAAATCGAACGCTATGAGTTTAGCATAAAAGAACTCAATACAACAATTAAGAAAAAAGGAGATTGCCAAGTATTGGTGATTATGACCTCTAATTCGGAAAAAAACTTTCCAGATGCCTTTTTGAGACGTTGTGTTTTTTATCATATTCCTTTTCCTGATAGTGCCTTATTAAAGAAAATTGCCTTACAACAATTAGGAACTAAAATACCAAAACTAGCAACGGTATTAGACGATTTAATTGCAAAATTTGAGGAAGTGAGAACCAAAGCACCTCGGAAAAAACCAGCCACGGCAGAATTTATTGCATGGCTACAAATTTTGAATCTAAGAGGGTATTTAGAAGAGGGCGTAAGCGATGCGGATAGAAAAAAAATTATGCTAGACAATCTATCGGTATTGGTGAAAACCCAAGATGATTTAACCGCCATCCAAGATTTCCTTAAACAAGCCTAGCATCGAGGGACAACAACATATCGACCTACCTTTATCCGCCTTTCTGGAACGATTAGAATTGGCTGGCTTTGTCATTACGCCTACGCATCACTATCGCACACAGCAGGTTTTGCACGCTTTTGGCGTTCAGCATTTGGGCATTGATGCCAACCAATCGGAGGCACAACTCGATGCTTTAAAGTATCGTTTAGCCCCGATTTTTGCGACCAATGAGACGGAACAAGAACAGTTCTACGGAATTTTTGGCGATTATATTAAGGAAATCAGTAAGGTAGAAACATTCAAAAAGCCAAACCTACTAACGGAAGAATTACCTCCCGAAAGGGAACCGCTCAAATGGTACGAAAAGATTCCATTATGGCTTTGGATGGTAACAATTTTAGGCTTAGCTATTTTAGTGGGTTTACAAGTTATTAAAAAGAAAGACCCCATAAAGACAGAATGTAAATTCCAAATACTCCAAAAGGAAATTGCAATTGGCGATACGCTTAAAGTAAATAATCAGACTAACCATGATACGAGTAGAAGTGTCCATTATTCGTGGGAAATAAAAGATGGATATAGTGGAGCAGTAGAACATAGAAGCGAGAAAAAAGATTTAAAACAGGAGATTACCAAAGTAAAAAAAGGGAAGCATCAAAAGCATGTCCATCTAACGGTTTATGATACTTCAGCAGAAGGACATTATATCAAAGAGACCATCATTGATTCCTTTAAAGTTATTTGTCAAAACCGCCCTGCTTTACTCGTCATTAAAACCGATTTTAATGGAGGTTTTATAGATATAGACGAAACCATTCAATTTTCTTTAAAAGATACCCCCGAAAAAAATGTTCGCTACGAATGGGATTTTGGAGATGGTAAGACTAAGCAAGTAGGGACGAAGCATAGCTATAAATATGAGGAAGAAGGAGTCTATAAAATCACCGTCAGGGCAAGCAAAGATACGCTAGGTTTTTGTGAAACGATATTTGAAAAGTCCATTGCGGTTGGCAAACAACAAGCACCGCTTACTTTTAAAGCACCGATTGCCGATGAAGTTACACCTACTATTAGTTTTAGTAAGCTATTATGGTGTTTATTTGGCCTATTACCTTTCCTAGCTTGGGCATTTTATTTTTGGCGAGAAAACAAAGCCAAAGCAGAACGATTAGCCGCTGAACAAGCTCGTAAAAAAGCGGCTGCCGAAAAGGTACAAAAAGACCTAGCAAGTACCTTTGCTGCACCTGATAAAGCCCCCTATTTTATTCCTTATCAAAATAATGATGGGCTTATCCGAATGGCAACCGAGACCTATCGGATGGCAGATATACTGCGGGCAAGGCAAGAAGGCTTGCGTATGGAATTGGATATACCGACGACTATCCAACAAACCATCGAAAAAGGCGGATTTCCAGAAGTGGCATTTCGGCAATCCACGATGCCGTCGGAATATTTGTTTTTGTTGGATGAAAAAGAGGAAAATAGCCATCAAAAACGTTTGTTCCAGTTCTTGACCCAATTTTTGCGAGACAAAGACATTCATTTGGAAGTCTTTTGGTATCGAGAGCAACTACACCATTTTTGGAACAAACAAACGCCCAAAGGCATCAAGCTAGAAGGATTAAGACGTGCTTATCCTGACCACAAATTGGTAATGATGGGAGATGGGCATAGTTTGCTGAAATCCTATGGAGGGGAGAACCTATTGCGCCCTGAATTTTCGGCTTTTATTGCTGCTTGGAAACATAGAGTTTTGTTAACCCCTCAACCTGTTAGTTCTTGGACTTACCGAGAACAAGTGTTGTCGGACCTCATTTTGCCTTTTCCTGCCGATATAACAGGCTTTAAAACTGCCTTGCCCTATTTGGACATGGACCAAGAGGAATTGGCAGAACAAATACCAGCGTTTGATAAATGGGAAACCTTTTTGCGAAAAGACCCACCGCAGCCCGATGTTAATTATAAAAAATGGAGAAAGCTAAAAGATTATAAAAAGTATCTAGCTAATCGAGCCGATTTATACCGTTGGTTATGCGCTTTAGCGGTGCATCCACATCCTAATTGGGAATTGACGATAGCGATAGGTCGTGCTTTGGAAACGGAACAAACGCCTTTAGTGACCTATGATAATCTTTTGGTTTTATCGCATATTCCGTGGTTGCAAGGACAAGATTTGCCACCAAAAATCAGAACGGAATTATTAAAGGAATTAAACCGCTTAGACCCTGCGGCGGAGCCAAAAGCACGTAAGGCAGTCCAAGCTGCGCTGAATAATGAAGCCGTAAAAAAAGAAATTACTGACAGTCATGCCAATTATGAATGGCAATCAGAAACCGTCTTCCAACAGTTTGCCCTTGCCCCCAATGATGTTGCCAATAATCGAAAATTGCGCTATTTATTGGATAAGTTGAGCAAGCGGCAAGAATTAGCGTTGACCCAGAGTTTGGAGCAGCATCGAGCAACGGGGCGTATTGCAGGAGGAGAAGAGACGGCTAATATAGGGGCGTTTCTTCAACAAAGCATCGAACAAGCAGATAGGCAGGCAAAAGCTCAGGAAGAGGAACTACCGACTAAAAAAAGAGGGTGGTGGTTATACTTTGCTTTTGGCATGACGGTCTTGACCTTACTAGTTTTTCTATGGATGTTTTTGCGTAATAATACAGATTGGTTGTATGAACAGGTGAAAGGGCAAGTACCAGAGCCAGTTATTTGTAGTGAATTGGATAGTTTGACTGCACTACAAAATTTATTTTTTATACAAAATTGTGCGGAAGAAACCGCTGCTATTAAATTGAATAATGTAGGGGTGAAAATTTGGAAAAATGAAGACCGTTCTAAGAATCCCATTCGCCAAAATACTTATGCGTACACGCAGCATGCTTTGGATACCTTTGGATTAGCGATTGAGGCAGCAGAAAATGGTCGTTATCCCTTAGCCCAAGAAAATGCCGCTAAAATGACCTATAATTTGGGCATTGGCTATTATAATACCTTCTTCGAGGAGGAGCAAAAAGATAGTAGCTTATTGGGACAAGCCTTGCCCTATTTTAACGAGGCGGAACAACAAGCGGCTATCCAATTGGACAGTTGGCATGCCATCGGTCTAGTTAGCCATTATCAAAATAGAAAAGAATCCGCCAAAGTGTATTTAGACAAAATACTAGCAATAGATAGCACTTGGTTTGATAGTCTAAAGACTTTACCGCATTTGCAGTCTCTTATAACAGAAAAGAAATTAATCCCTATCCAGACCTTATTAGATAGCATCATAGAGAAAAACATTACAGGCGTCTGTCGAAAAATCACCAATGTAAATTATAATCTTTCTTTGCGGAATAGTCGATTGAATCAACGTCAACTCAATAAGGTCAATCAGCAAGCGAATGCGGTTAATAATGTAATTACTAGAATACCTTTAAATGCAGAAGTACAGCTATTGGATAGTGTGGATAATTATTATGCGGTGAGGTATCAAGGGCAGACAGGTTGGATAGTAAAATTTAATAATGGAAACAGAACCCTGCATTTTTGTAATATCAATAAGCAACCTAATCTATTTAGCTCTAAAAGTTACTTAATTAGGGGGGTAGTAAAAAATCAAGAAGGGACTCCAATAAAAGGAGTCCGAGTTAGAATTTTAGAGAATAGTAGCAGCGGAGTAGTCTATACGCAAGCTAATGGGAGCTTTAATATAAATTTTAAACCAAAGCAAAAATTGACCTTCCCTTTTACTAATAAACTTAAGAGTACAGATATTAATTTAGAATTTAGCAATCAAGCTTATTCCAGAATGACCCAACGTGTTCCTATAACTGGCAATAAAACGGAATTGAATGTAATTCTTAAATCTTTAAATCCTCCAAAGCAAGATATTACTAAAAATAACATTTTCACTGACCCCAGAGACAACCAAACCTATCGCACCGTCACCATCGGCAAACAAACTTGGTTTGCCCAAAACCTAAACTATCAAACATCCGAGTCTTGGTGCTACTTAGAACTACCAGAGTTTTGCGAAAAAGCAGGGCGACTCTATACTTGGGAGGCGGCTAAAAAAGCTTGTCCTAAAGGATGGCATTTGCCGACAAATAAGGAATGGAAAATTTTGTTAAATGCTACAGGTGGATATTATGATATTGAAACGGGTAACAGTATTGATGACCCTAATAAAAGTTATCAAACCTTAATTAAAGAAGGCAATAATAATTTTGCTGCTCTGCTTAGTGGCGCTCACGATACAGGCGAATTCGATGACATGGGAACGGACGGCTACTATTGGTCGGAGTCGGAGTATGATGATATCAACGGTCTGAACTACAGCCTCGGTAGCGAGTTCAGCGAAGTGTACCAGGGCTATGGCAAAAAGAAGTCGGCGTTCTCTTGTCGTTGCCTCAAGGACTAGTTCAGTTATTTTATTACTTGTTTTTATACCCCGCTTCCTTTTGCATCTATGTATATTTCGGGTGTTTATGCTAAATTGGTTGCCAAAAAAACGAATTAAAAAAACCTTATTTTTTATGAGACGAATTTATTTATTTGTCGCCTCTTATTTGTGCTTAATGATAAATGTAACGGCACAAGTGGAGGGTAGTTTTACTGATCCTAGAGATGGAGAAACCTACAAAACGGTAACTTTTAATAATGATTTGGGTATGGGTGTTTTTAAATCCCAAACTTGGATGGCTGAAAATTTGAGATATATGATGGGCGAAGAAACTCCTTGGTATGAAAACGATAGTTTGAAACATAAAAAATATGGACGTTACTACACTTGGGAGCTTGCTAAAAGAGCTTGCCCCCTAGGTTGGCATCTACCGAGTGATGTAGAATGGCAAATATTAGTACATCAATTATTTAAAGGCGGTGGTGTATCTTCTAATAGCGAAGAATTATATAAACAATTGCTTGAAGGTGGAGAGAGTAATTTTGCCGCTTTGCTTGGTGGCACCCGCGACGGCTTTGGCGAGTTTGTCTCTCTAAGCAAGAACGGCCTTTATTGGTCAGCGTCAGAGAAGGGTGCCGACAACGCTTGGTTCTACGACTTCAGTAGCTTTACCAGCGGAGTGAATCGGGGCGGCTACGATAAGTCGTGGGCGTTCTCTTGTCGTTGCCTCCAGAACTAATCCGTCGGAGACGGATAAAATCCGACTATTTTACCATTTGACTATTTACTGGTCGTTAGACAGGTTTTGTTGCCGCGTAGCGGTCGATTTTTTTTGGAAATAGGCGGACTCAATACAAAGGAAATTCTACCCTAGATTCTTTCTGAAACAACAAAACTTTTATTATCTTTCCGAAATAATCTATTAGCTTATTAATCAAAACATTGGTACTTAATTTTGTAAGTACTCAATAAAGGTAGTTGGTAGCACAAACTTTAGTTTGTTCGGGACGCTGACCTTTAGGTTAGCGATTATCAAAACAGGTCTAAAGACCTGTATCCGGAACAAACTAAAGTTTGTGCTACCAGTTAAAAACACCTATTGAGAACTTACTTAATTTTGTAATTACTCAATGTACCGACGAATGAATTCGACGGGTACAGATAAAAATTAGAAAACGTTTCAGCAGGATATAATTGCTAAACGATATGGAATAGATTGTACGGATTAGGCATGAACCTGTATGGGTGAACCGCAAGGATGTGTTGGCAGTTGATTTTTGCGGATTTCTTAATACGACTTAAAAAAATCCGTAGCCCTCCCGTCCGCAAGCGGTTCACAAACGATGTTTGTTCATACCTAATCCACTAAATCCGTACAATCTATATCGTCTGATTTGCTGAGTTTTAGAATAAAAAATCCCTAAGTAGTTTGAAAGAGGAAATTGAAAAAACAAAAGTAACACTTAGCACTAGTGAATAATGGGCGCAATTGGGATTTGTCCCCAAGAAATAGTGCCGTAGGTACTTAATATGGGTAGAATAAGTGTAAAAAAATAACATTTGGTCGTGCCGTAGGTACGCAACATGATTTTGAAACCGATGTTACGTACCTACGGCACGATTAGGTTGGTTGTTTACGCTCTTTATTGTGCTACCCATGTTTAGTCCCTCTGGGACTTGGGGACAAATCCCAATTACGCCCTGAATAATTTATAAAATATGCCAATACCAAAAATATTTATCTCCTACGCCCATGAGGATATAAAATTTCAAAAAGAGTTAGTGAAGCGACTCAAACCCCTAAAAAGGAAAAAAGAAATTGTGCTTTGGCATGATGGGGTTATTATGCCAGGAGAAGAGTGGGATGCGTCGATTAAAAAGCATTTAGAAGCAGCCGATATTATCATTATATTGTTGAGTGCTGATTTTGTAGCGTCAGATTATATTTATGAAAAAGAATTACCTCGGATTATTGAGCGGAGGAAGAATGGGGAAATCGAATTAATTCCTATTATAGCAAGAGATGTTGTTTTGGACGGTACGGGGCTTGGTGATTATCAATGCCTTCCGCAAGATGAATACCTGCGCTTGAAGCCTATTGTTCAATGGGACGAACGGACGATAAACAAAGCTTGGGTACAAATTGATAAAAAGATTAGAAATGTTATTGATAAGTTTAATAATCCAGATGCCGATAGTGAAGCGGAAGCAACTACTGAAATTGACCATCCATCCGCCCCTCCAATTATAGGAAGCGGTGGTAATGCGATTGATTTGCCTGCACTCAAAAAAGAATTAAAGTTAGCAGTAGTCAAAGATTTGGGTAAAGCACTCAAAAAACTAGAAGGCGTATTATCGTCGGATTCCTATCTTTATAATTCTATGATTCAATTACAAGCACAGCATAGTGCTTATAAACGAGATACGGGAATGGGCGTTATTTTACCAGGCAATTCGAACGTTCAGCGGAATAAAATTACTTATGCTTTTCAGTCGCTGGTGGATGAATTGGAAGAAGATGATTTGATTTAAGCGTCAATTAAGAACTTAACTATGGAGAACCTACACAATATAAAAATTCGACTTAAAAACGACTTACCCAAAGAAGGAATTAATCAAGTCCTTAAAACCCTAAAAGGACTAATTCCTGAATCTGCGCCTAAGTATAATTCGGTTATTCAGATTGAATCGGCTTATAAAGAGGTAAAGCTGAGTATCATGGATGGTATCTTGGAGGAGACTGCCATTAAAAAATCGAATGCGGAGATTCGGGGTCGTTTATTAAAATTGATTGATAGTTTGGAAGCAGCGGATTTTGATAAAAAGACCAAAAAATCTACCCTTGCCAAAAATCAAGAAATCCGAAAAGGGCATGTTTTATACAAAATACCGCAAAAAATGCAGCTTTGGCAGGAGGCTCGATGTTTGGTGAGGATTGCCTTTGAAAAAGCCATGTTGGTAGAAGATTTGGATATTGATGAAAATACTCAATTTCGGATGAATGTGCGGATTTCGGATTATATGAAAGTAGAAGTGTTTGACCCTGCGGCTTCCCCCGTTTTTGAAATAAGAACAACAAGTGAACCCGTACAAATTATTGACCAAGATGATTACACAGAATGGAAATTTTACATCAAACCACTACAAGCTGGCGAACATAAATTGGAACTAAAAGTCACCATCATGATAAATATTGATGGGGAGATTAGAGTAAGAGAAAAGACATTGGAAGAGAGTGTGGTGATTGTTTCCGAAGAAATAGAAGCAGAAGAGCTTATTACTTTTAAGCGGGATGCAGAAGCCTTTGTTTTGCCTTGTGCAGTAGATACCTTAGCACCATCAGCTAGTGGCTTTAGGTTGCCCAAAGCCATCCGACCAATGGCAATGGCTTTATTATTTTTGATGATTGGGAGTACGGTGACTTACGCCATGCAGTCACCTATTCAAAGAGACTGGATAAGAACGCATTATATTGATGGAAAAATATTAGGCGATGCTGCTGCTTATGATGAATTTATTCAACGGCATGAAAGGAAGCCAGCAGCAAATCAACGGTATGATAGTAAAAGCCAAACCTTAGTAGAACGTGCCACTTTTGAAAAAGCAGTCGTTAAAGAAACGCCAGAAGCATTTGAAGAATATATCGAAAAATATCCCGAAAATGGGCAATATTTAGAACAAGCGACATGGCAAGTAGCTACTTTGTCTGGCGAACCAGAAGCTTATTTGGACTATAAAGAAAAATATCCACACAAATTAGAAAGAGTCCAAACGGCTGTAAAAGAACTAAAAATATTAGAGCAGAAGGTTTGGGAAGAAGTACAAAGCAATCAAGATATAGAAAGTCTTGGACGTTACCTCCATTTATACCAAGATTTAGATGGACAGCATATCGAAGTAGCAAAAGAAAAACTAAAGGAGGATAAAATTTGGGCATCAGCAGTAGTTGATAAGCCTAGTGATACTATTGATAAAGCAACTAATGAAACAACCGCTATTGAAAAAGGATTATGGACGTTTGTCCTGTCTCAAAATGAAAAGAAGGGCTATGAAAATTATTTAAGTAAATATGGAGATGATGGTACTTATGCAGATAAAGCTAAAGATAGTTTGTCAACTATTGCCCAAAGAGAAAAGTTAGCTTCCGAGGCTTTGAAAGAAGCAAGGCTTTGGAAAGGAGTCGTATTAAAACCAAGCAAAGCAGCTTATCAGAACTATATCAGGCAGTTTCCCAAAGGAAAATATGCTGAAAAAGCTAGGATAACTATTGATAGTTTTAAAACTGTTGAGCAACTTCAGCAAACTAGACAAGCGGAAAAGGCGCTTTCTGATAAGCGTAAAGAGGAAACTGTTATTGCAACTCCTACTACACAAGGTACTTTTATTGACTCGGATGACAACCAAGTTTACCCTTATCTAAAAATAGGCAAGCAAATTTGGATGACTAGAAATATGAATAAGGATATAGCCGATTCTTTTTGCTATGATAATAACCCAGAAAATTGTAAAAAATACGGCAGATTATATACTTGGGAAGCCGCTAAAAAAGTTTGCCCTAAAGGTTGGCATTTGCCAAAACATGAGGAATGGAAAGTATTATTAGACAATTATGGCGGGGAAGGTTCCAATTCTTATCAAGCTTTGATTCATGGTAGTGATAGCAATTTTGCCGCTTTGCTTGGTGGCAAACGCTTCGGCGATGGTGAGTTCTACTACCTAGGCGAGTTCGGCGATTACTGGTCAGCGTCAGAGAAGGGTGCCGACAACGCTTGGTTCTACATCTTCAGTAGCTTTAACGGCGGAGTGAGTCGGTACAACGACTATAAGGAGTTGGCGTTCTCTTGTCGTTGCCTCAAGGACTAATTCGTCGGAGACGGATAAAATCCGACTATTTGTCAATTTGACTATTCTATTACCGTGTAGCGGTCTCGGATAAAGTGACGGAAGGAATGATTGGAGAGGTGATTAAAAAATTAAAACAACAATAATTTGGATTGAATGACAAAACCAAAACATGACATATTTCTAAGTTATTCTAGTAAGGATGCCAATCGAGTTAAACCGATTGTGGAGTTACTAGAGGCGCAAGGCTGGCAAGTCTGGTGGGACCCCAAGATTCCACATGGAACTCGTTTCGATGCCTATATAGAAGAACAATTAAATCAATCCAAACTAGTTGTGGTTGTATGGTCGAAGCATTCGGTTAACTCCAAATGGGTAAGAGCGGAGGCTAGTGAAGGAGATAGTAGAGACGTTTTATTTCCCATAAAAATTGATGAAGTAAAACCACCATTGATTTTTAGAGCATTTCAAACGACCAATCTAGTAAATTGGAAAGGAGAGGAAAATAATAGGGAGGTACTTG
>CAZXYA010000261.1:0-12252 GCA_964644655.1 uncultured Saprospiraceae bacterium
TTAATAACCTACAATAACATTCAGAAGTTATGAGTTTTGTAAAGTCAAAAGGATTTAAGTATTTAAAGAATTTATTAATCGGTGTTGGCGCGGCTGTAGTATTAATGGGCGCATTATTTAAATTAGAAAGCTGGCCATATGCGAGTGAAATGTTAATCCTTGGTTTATCAGTAGAAGCATTAATCTTCTTAGTATTAGGAATATTGGGACCAGAAAAAGATTATTATTGGGAAAAATTATATCCAGGTTTAGACCAATATGGTTCAAAAATCCAACCTTTAGCTGCTGGTCCAGGTGCTGTTACACCAGGATTGAACGGAGAAGTTGTTGAGCAACAATTAGGTGGCATGTTAAACGAATTGCAAGGCATGTCTAAGAGCTTAGGTTCTTTGAAAGCATTACAAGAAGCGGATTTTTCAGGTACCGGACAACAAATTAAAGCAATGAATAGTTTCTATTCAAAATTAAACGAGGCAATGGCGGATCTAGCTGATTCTGTGGATGAAACAAAGCACTATAAAGACCAATTAACAGCATTGAATACTAACTTAAATTCTTTAAATGGAGTTTATGGAGGTATGTTATCTGCTATGTCTAATATTGGCGGGCCAAGAGGTTAATTGGATTGTTTGATTGTTTAATTGTTTTATTGTTGTAGACGACGGTAAAGCAATACAATAATAAAACAGCACAACAATTTTTAAATTTAGTTGTGGATGGAATATTACGAGAAAGTAATCAAAAAATATAAAATCCTCAACGCTCTATAAAATAAAAGAAAAATGTCTATTCCTAAGGATCCCAGGCAGTTGATGATTAACCTAATGTATCTGGTACTTACCGCATTATTAGCGTTAAATGTTTCTGCTGAAGTGATGAACGCATTTAAGACTATTGATGATAGTTTAGTTAAATCAAATACAACGACTAATAAAGCCATTGACGAACAAGCTGATGCCTTGAATGCTTTATTAGGAGAACAATCAAAAGAAAAATTTAAACCGTTAGGTGTTGCTGTGACAGACATTCGTGCTGAAATTGCAGGTTTTAACGATTGGGTTACCCAATTGAAGGATGAATTAATTGATGAAGCTGGTGATAAAAGTGGTGCAGTTGATGATGGTGATTATCTTTACCCGGATAATCCTGCTAAAAAGATTATTAAAGGTAAGAAGAATAAAGATGTTACTACTAATATGTTAGTACAAGAAGGTAGAGGAGATGAATTAGCAGCTAAAATTTCTGAAGTTAGACAAAATATCGTAGATATTTATACTAAAGTTATCAACGAAAATAAAGAAACTTTTGGCTTTATTAAAGATGGTAAAGTCGATCAAGCAGCAGCTGATGCTAATATTGCTTCGTTTTCTAATAACATCTCTTTAGATATTGACCAAAATTGGGAAGAGCAATCTGATGGTGATAAAACAAGTTGGGCGGATTTCCGATTCCGACAAATGCCATTGATTTCTGTTTTACCTTTATTGACCAAATTCCAAACAGATGCTAAAAATGCAGAAGCATTAGGTGTCAGTAAATTAGCGGAATTAGTTGGTGGTAAACAGATTGTCTTTAATCAATTTTTCCCAGTAATTAATGCTAAAAAAGCTTACGTTATCAAAGGAGGAAAATTTGAAGCTGAAGTATCTTTAGGTGCTTATAGCTCTGATATTCCACCTGCAAATATCAACCTTACTGTAAATGGTAAGAGATTACCAGTAGGGAAAGATGGTAAAGCCGTATTTACAGATGCTGCTTCTGGTTTAGGAACTAAAACTTTAAATCTTAGTGCAACCGTAACTAACCCTTTGACAGGAGAGGTAACTACTTCAAAATCAACTTTTGATTATGAAGTAGGAGAAACTTCTGCTACCGTATCTGCCGATAAAATGAATGTATTCTACATTGGAGTAGATAACCCTATTTCTGTGTCTGTTGCTGGTGTATCTAGTAATGCGGTAAAAGTAAATTGTAGCGGACCTGGTTGTAACTTGAAAGGTGGAAAGGGTAAATATGTTGTTAATGTATCTAGACCAGGAGATGTGAAAATTAATGTTGCTGGCGGTGGATTGTCTAAATCTGCTGATTTTAGAGTAAAGCGTATTCCTGATCCTGTTGCCAAACTTGGAAATAAAAGAGATGGTTCAATGGGAAATGGTGAATTCAAAGCCCAAAGAGGGGTCATTCCTTGGTTAGAAGGTTTTGATTTTGATGCAAAATGTAAGATTCAAGGCTTCAACCTAGTTAGAGTAGCGAAGCGACAAGACCCTGTAGCAAGTAATAATCCGGGTGGTACCTTTAACCAAAAATCACAAAGATTGGTAAGGGCTGCTAAGCCTGGAGATACCTACTATTTTGAAAATGTAAAAGCTACTTGTCCTGGTGATGCAGCAGGTAGAAAGATTAACTCAATGGTCTTTAAGATTAGATAAAACTTTAGAAGCCAGCAGTCAGACTAATCTCGCTTCTGACAACGAAGTGGTCTGACTGCTGACCTCTAAAAATAATATGTCAGCCTTTTAGCATAACGAATTTTTAAGCATAATTTTTGCAGCTATATAGGCGTTTTAGCATTGTAATTTTTTATAAAATCTATCTATTAAAATCGATTATGAATATTAAGTGCTTAATTGGATGTTTCTTGTGTTTTTTTGCTGTTCAATTGGTGAATGCTCAAGACTTACGGGAAGGAACAGAAAGCGAGTATGCAACCGAAGCGGGCGAAGAATTTGATGCGCCTTTAGACGGTATTGTAGAAAAGAAAATTGTTACTGATCGACGGGTTTTGCCTTATGATGATATCCGAGAAGCAGACCTTTTTTGGGAAAAAAGAGTGTGGAGAGTGATTGATGTAAGAGAAAAAATGAACCTTCCATTTTCTTATCCAGAAGAACCCTTCTTTTCTATTTTGATGCAAGCAGCAGAAGAAGGAGAAATAACTGTTTATGGAACAGAAGATGATAAGTTTTCCTATCCTTTAGCACCTGATGAAGTAGCTTCTATGGGAGCAACGGTAGATACAATTATTGCTTTTGATCCAGAAACTTATGAAGAGGAAATTACGATTGTTAGAAATGATTTAAACCCAGAGGATATTAAGCAATTCAGATTGAAAGAGATTTGGTTCTTTGACGAAGAATCTTCTACACTGCAAGTACGTGTACTAGGAATTGCCCCGCTGAAAGATGAGTACGATGAGAATGGTAATTATAAATATACTACGCCATTGTTTTGGGCTTACTACCCTGAATGTAGAGAAATCTTAGCTCGCCATAAAGTCTTTAATCCTAATAACGATGCTGATCAAATGACTTGGGAAGACTTAATGGAGAGAAGACAATTTTCTAGTTATATCATGAAACGATCCAATGTTTATGATAGAAAAGTAGAAGATTACCTAACAGGGGTAGATATGCTTTTAGAAGCAGAGAAAATTCGTATGGAAATCTTTAACTTTGAGCATGACCTTTGGTCTTACTAATATAAGTAATTTGGGCTTCTAGCCTGAGTACTAAAAAGCCTTAACTGATATTTTTCAGTTGAGGCTTTTTGCGTATCTTATGATGAATAAGGAATTTGATGACTTTCACTTTTACGCACACCATTTAATACAAAATTAATCATCAACCGCTCTAACTCAGCAGGGTTTATAGCTGAATTATTAGGATTATACCAACTGTACAACCACCGAATAGAAGATAAAATACAATTCGTCGTAAATTCTAGATTTTCTCCACTTAGCTCCCCTTGTTCAATTCCTGTAGCAATAATAGCAGTTAATTTTTGCTCATAAGTATTTCTAAATGTGATAAACTCTTGAAGTTTTGGATGTTTATCATCAGACCTTAAATTCCTCCATTCGTTGACCAATAAGGTCACTTGGTAAGGATGCTCGACAGTTAGCCTAACATGCAAAGCGATGACTGCTTTTAGTTTTTCTATAGGGGTATTTTCCGTAGTTTCTATGATGGCTATGCCTTCGTGAAATTTATTAGATATTTCAAACAATAATTGTTCTAGTAGGGCATGCTTGGATTTGACATAATTATAAATATTTGAGACATCGCATTCTAGTTTATCTGCTAGAACTCTCATCGTCATCGCTTTAAATCCTTTTTCATGAATTAATTGTAAAGCTGTATTAAAGAATCGTTTTCTCCTATCTGTTTCTTTCATATTTTAAATTTCATAGATTCTCTTGTGCCATAGATACAATATATGACACATTCGTACCTAAAGGCACGGTAAAACCGAGAAAAGCTCATTTTTCTACCAACATATTGTCTCGATGAGACAGTTTTAACGAGTCAGCAAATTTTAATTTATTTTCAACTTTTCCCCAAAAATAGTATTTATTATTTGGATGTAAACGTTTGTTGATGTAAATTTACATCAACGAATGTTCACCTTTTAAAAAAGTATATGACTACAATTAAAATAGATGGAAAAAAACTTCGGCAAGCCGCAGGAGCATTTCCCACAGGTGTAACAATTATTACGACTGAAAAAGAAGACGGTAGCGTACATGGAATGACCGCCAGTTCCTTCCTGTCTGTATCGCTTGATCCTGCTTTGGTTTCTTTCTGTGTAAAAGAAAATGCGGCTATTTTTCCATTACTAGAAGTTGGTAAAACGGTTGGCATCAGTATTTTAGAAGCAACCCAACAGCATATTAGCAACCAATTTGCAGGTTTTAACAAAGAAGAGATAGCTGTTCCAATGACTAAAGTGACTGCTGGCGCAACCGTTATCAATAAGGCATTGGCTTGGTACAGCACAACCGTTCACCAAATCATACCTGCTGGAGACCATTTTCTAATTCTATGTGAAGTAATGGATTTAGGGAGAGCTGAAGATGGCAATCCACTAGTCTATTGGTCGGGTTATAGAACGATTACCAGTAATATCTAATCTGAATTCATTTTGAGGCAGCTTCAGTAATCTGAACCTATTTCGTTAATAGCGAATCTATATTCGCTAGATAAAAAAATCATGAAAAATAAACCCTTTTCAAAAAAAGCAGAAAATAAAATTTATACAGGCGAAGAATACCTAGCCTCTTTAGATGATGGCAGAGAAATTTGGTATGATGGAAAGAAAGTTAAGGATGTATCTAAGCACCCTGCTTTCAGAAATGCAGCAAGAAGTGTTGCTCGTTTTTATGATGCAATGCATAATCCAGATTTACAAGATGATTTATTATTGGAAGATGAACATGGAATCATTACGCATAAATTTTTTGCGCCAAGTCATAGCAATCAAGAATTAGATGCGGCTAGAAAAGCTATTGCTATCAGCCAACGCGTGAATTACGGTTGGATGGGCAGAACGCCTGATTATAAAGCCGCCTTTATGGGGCATTTGGGAGATAATGCTGCTTTTTACGATAAACCTTATCAAGTAAATGCTTTGAATTGGTATAAAAAAACAGCCGAAAAATGCTTGTTTTTAAACCATGTTTTAGTGGACCCACCAGTAGACCGTTCTCAAGAAAGAGTGAATGTTAGAGATGTTTTTGTGAGCGTTGATAAAGAAGATTCCAAAGGAATTTATGTAAGTGGCGCAAAAATGGTTGCTACAGGTTCGATGTTGACGCACGGTACATTTGTGGGCTTAACGGGAAACATAACAGCCAGAATGCAAGCAGATAGAGATGAGGATATGGCAGTTATTTTCTTTGCGGATATGAATACAAAAGGGCTGAAAATGGTTTGTCGACCATCTTACGAAGCCAAAGCGACGAGTGCGTTTGACAATCCATTATCCAGTCGATATGATGAAAATGATGCAGTTTTAGTGATGGATAAAGCCTTTATTCCTTGGGAGAATGTTTTGGTTTATAGAGATATTGAAAGATGTAAAACCTTTTATGCTGGTTCTGGATTTTTCAATCGGTATAATCTACAAGCAGGGGTTAGATTATCGGTGAAAATGGAATTTATGGCAGCATTATTAGAAGAAGGCACTAAAACTTCTGGGACGAATAAATTTAGAGCAATTCAAGCCGCGATAGGAGAAGTCGTAGCGACCAGAAATATTATTTGGGGAATGACGACTGCCATGGTCAATGATACGATAAAATTAGGTGCCAATGGCGTTGTGCCAAATCCTGAAATGGCAGCCAGTTTACGATATCACATGGCGACGAGTTGGGATAAAATTCGAGATATTTACCAACGATTTTTGGCAGGTGCACCGATTTACACGATCTCTAGTCAAAATGATTTGCACAATCCCGAATTTCGTCCAATCATTGACCAATATTACCGTGGGACAGGAAAGACAGCCATTGAAAGAATTAAATTATTCAAAATGATTTGGGATGCCATGTATTCTGAATTTGCGGGACGTCATGCTTTATATGAAAGAAATTATTCTGGCAATCATGATATGCAACGAATTGATGTATTGTCAATGGCAGAAAAATCAGGCTCGATGAATAATTATCGAGGGATGCTACAAGATTCTTTAAATGATTATGATGATAAAGGTTGGAAAAATTCTTGGCAGAATAGGGAGCAGAAAGAACGATTCGCAACAGCTTAATAAGCTCTATTTATCTATAACATTTTCTTATAAAAAATTATAAACCTCAAAACTTTATTTAGCACAACAAATATTGCCATATCGAATGGCAATATTTGTAAAAAGGATTTTCAAGGGTTGAGTAAAAAGTAGATTTTTTAAAAATCTACTTTTTACTCAACCCTTGAAAACCCTTTTTGATTTCTTTTCCCGATAGCTATCGGGAGACGCCCAAAGAAATCAAGCTACCAAGAGCTATTTTTTTTTAGAAGAAAATCCTTTATTTATCTAATCGATATGCCTGCAAGGATGCCAAAATCAGTTATTGCTAAGGTAGAAAATGCAGTAGAGTCTGGCAATCCATCAAGCATGCGCCAACTATTTCCATTATCTGAGGAATGATAAATACCTATCCATTGAGCTGAAAAAATATTATTTCCTATATGCTGTAATTCATTCGTATAATAATTAGGAGGACGAATTATGCCATTTTGTGCATTTTCCCATACAATTCCATCATTTTGGGTTTTAAGTAACTGTTGGCCAATAGTCATGGCGTAAATATATTTTCCATCATTGCCTATATCATGGAGGGCATCGCCATTATAAATAGCCGTCCAATTTTTTGCGCCCCTTTCCTTCATAAGCACGCCATTCTGTGTAGCAGCATAAATCTTGTCGTTCAATGAAGTAAAACCAAGAATTTGTAGTTGTCCAAAACTATGTGACCAAGTATTGCCTGTATCAAATGATTCAAAAATGCCTGAATCTGTCCCTGCATACAGTTTATTTTCTGACTTTATAAATGCCCTAATTGGCGACGTATTAATACCTTGTTTTGATTGTTTCCAATTTAATCCGCCATCATCTGATACAAGTATTCCATGTCTAAGGGTACCGATTATTAATTTATTGGCATACACTTCAAGACAGTTAATATCTAAACCTTTTAAGTTTTTACTTTTTAGAGGAATCCAATTATTTTGACGATTTGTAGCTACAAAAATTCCATGATAATCTGTAGCCACATAAACCTTATTACCAAATTGTTGAATACTGCTTAGGGTAGCATCTGCTGGAATTCCTTTGGCAAATGAAGACCAGGTCCTACCCATATCATTCGACTGGTAGATTACTGCTGGATTTCCTGCTGATTTATTTGTGTTATCTATAAGTTTAGATAGTGCTATCGGTTCGGTATTTAAGGGTAGGTTTGGGCGCTCATTAGCGGTTTTCTGATGACAGCTAGTGGACAAAATGAAAAGTATTAAAATAGACAAACAAGGAATGGTGATTTGTGAAATTTTATAAATCCGCATTATTAATATTATTTTTTAGCAGAAAGAAATTAAATTGATGTACTTCACCCTCAAGCTTCTTCTTCCGTCCGAGCTACGAAACTTCAGTCGGTAGCAGGGAAGGGCGGTAATAATCATTTTTTGTGGGGTAGCGTAAAACTTATGATAGCCAATTGTAGATTTAGTCTAACTTTGTACGCAAGTTAAAGTATCAATGATATAAATCATTAGTTTAAATTGACTTAACAACTGAATAACACCAAATAGATTTTTTGTTTTTTGACAATTTGTATGTTAGAAGTTACCGTAGCTCAAGCATCTTGCTTGAGAAGCAATGATTCGGGGAAAAAAGCCTCAAGCTGGAAGCTTGAGCTACGTTTTGCAAGCATTGTCAAATAATCGATTTTTTACTTCATTGATAAGCAATTTCATAAACAAAAAGTCCAAATCTTATAAAAATACAAAATGAAAAAACTAACCTCATTATTACTAACCCTATCAATACTATGCTATAATTGCCAACCAACAGTAACTCCATCGACAAAAAAGGTGGGAGAAAATTGGACTTTCCCAGATTCCTTGGATGCGGTAAAAATAGCCCCAAAATCACATGAAGTCCTTTTAGAAAACGAAAAGGTCAGAGTGCTTTTAGTAAAACTTAATCCTGGTGAAAAAGAACCAATGCACACCCACGTTTGGGAAAGTGTCATGATGGTGGACCATCCTGCTCGAATAAGGTATTATGATGTTAATGACAAAATACTTTACGAAACCCCTAAAGAAAATTTTAGCTACGAAGCAAGAAAGCCCAATTGGATGGATGCAGAAGGTGTCCATGCTATCGAAAATATTGATACAACAGCCTTTATAGCTAGGAGAATTGAATTAAAAAATTAACCAATTATTAGCCTTTATTCCAAATCGTTTAGAGTTTCCAAAACTTTGAGTTTTGGAAGTTCTTGCAAACGAAAAATTTTAGCGTAAACCCTATTTTACTCTATGAAAAATAAAAACGGCCTAATTTGGGGCATTGCCTTAATAGCTATTTTCCTATTGTCCCAAGATTATCTTTTTATCCAATGGGAAGGCAAACCAGCCATCTTAGGATTCCCGAGTTGGTTAGTTTGGTTTGCTTTTGTTCATTTGTTATTTATTTTCGTTTTCTTTTTGTTCTCCAAAAAATATTGGAAATAACTTATGATATACGCTATTCTTATTCTTTATATTGCCATTGTATTTTTAGGTAGTCTCAGAGGTGTCACCGAAAATGCAAATACGCCAGAAGGTTATTTTTTAGCCAATAGAGGGCTAGGCACCTGGACGCTGTTTTTTACCATTTTAGCGACTAATTTTAGTGCCTTCTATTTTTTAGGTTTTGCAGGGGCAGGCTATCGAATTGGCTATGCCCATTATGTAATGATGTCCTTGGGAACAGCCTTTGCCACTATTTCTTTTTTTCTTTTGGGGACAAAAATTTGGGCATTAGGCAAAACGAATGGTTTCATTACGCCAGCTGAATTAATTTACCATCAAACGAATAGCAAAGCATTGCGATGGATTTTTGCCGCCGTCATGCTCGTATTTACCTTCCCTTATTTGGCCCTACAAATTATCGGGGCAGGGTACATTTTAGAAAACATTACCCAAGGAACGATTCCCTATTTATGGGGCGCTACCTTTTTGACTTTTTTTACCATCATATATGTATGGATTGGAGGGATGAAAAGTGTAGCCCAAACCGACTTAAAACAGGGACTTTTGATGATATTTTTGATGGTCATGGCAGTAATCGTCATTAGCAATAGTCTAGGTGGGTTGACTGCTGCCCATGAAAAAATCTATGAATTACAACCAGCCCTTTTTTCAAGAGAAGGTGCAGGGAATGCTTTTCCTCCTAAAAAATGGTTTAGTTTGTTGGTCTTTTGGATATTTTGTATCCCTATGTTTCCGCAAGTATTTATGCGATTTTATGTAGCTAAAGATGTAGAAAAATTAAAAAAATCCGCTTTATTGTATGGATTGATTCCTATCTTTATCTCCATCTTACCAGTTATCATTGGCGTATTAGGGCATTTAAGTTTTCCCGATTTGGTTGGAAAAGAAACGGACCAAATTTTGCCAAAAATGTTAGTTGCCCACAGTTCAGAATGGTTTGCTGCATTGGTGATGACAGGCGCTTTAGCCGCATTTATGTCCACGCTTGATTCTCAATTATTGGCTTTGAGCACTATCATGACTAGAGATTTTGTTTTGCCTTTTAGAAAAAATATAGATTTAAAACAACAAGTCTTTATTGGTCGAATTTGGGTCGTTATTATAGCTTTGGTCGGTTTAGCAATAGCGGCTCAGCCTTTTGATACCATTGATGATATGGGGAGGTTGGCGTTTGGTGGTTTGGCTGTATTATTTCCTGTTACGATAGCGGTCGTTCGTTGGGGAGGAATTCATCCATTTTTTGGGGTACTCTCTATAATTGTAGGGGAATTCCTATTGATGGGTTTTTATTATAAGCTAATTTCAAGTGATTGGTTATTTGGTTTTGATAGTTCGATTATTGTTTTACTTGCTTGTTTTGGTATCATTGGAGCAGGAAAATTATTTAAAAGGAAATAACAATGAGAGTTAACACATATCAACTATTAGACCTCCCAAGGTCCATCAATCCTTTTTTTATCACCCCAATAAAAGAAGAAAACAAGCTATGGCAACAAGCCTACCGCCCCAATTATCAAAAAATCCTTTGGGTGAAAAATGGGCAAGGGCAGCATTTAATAGATGATAAATTAATTGACATCAAACCTAACACGTTCTATTTTATCAATAAAGGAAAGGTTTATCAATTACAAGCCAATAGCCAAATTGAAGGAGTTCTAATCCGTTATTCCAACGAGTTCTTACCGCCAATTAATCAGAATTTTAATGATAAATTTTACTCTTCTTTGTATGGATATATTAGTGATGTGGGGCATTTTCAATTGAAAACAGCCATAGAAATTCAACAATATGAATTGATTCTAAAACAATTGACTGAGGAATACCAAAGACCTCCACAAGTTTTTGGCAAGCGGAATATTTTACAACACCTACTCCTAACTTTATTATTATTGTTAGAAAGAAAAAGTCGAGAGGTATTTACCCAAAAAGTAGGCAATACGGAAAAAAAAGACAAAGCAGTATATTATCAATTTTTAGAGTTAATGGAGCTTCATTTTTTCGAAGAACACAAGGTAGAATTTTATGCACAACAATTGGGTGTTCGTCGTCGCCGCTTGTCCGAAATCGTAAAATTATTTACAAAAAAGCCTGCCAAAACATTAATTCAAGAAAGAATTATTTTAGAAGCTAAACGACTATTATCTTTTACCAACTCCAATCTAAAGGACATTGCCTTCCAATTAGGTTTTGAGACCGCCACCTATTTTTCTAGAGTGTTTAAAAAGCATACCCAAAAAACACCTTTGGAATACCAACGAAATTTGAAAAGATGAACAATTGTTGATAAAGGCACAAAAGTGACATGATTTGTTCACTTTTGTATCAGATTTACTTTTGATTTCTTACTTTCTTTGTATTAAAATTATTTCAATGGGTTTAGTTTGAATACAGATTTCTCCATTCAATATTTAACCTAAATTTTCCTTTACTTAATATTTATCTGGCATTTAGTCTTTCAGGTGAATATAGTTGGCTGTTGCACCACTATATTTTGGGCTTGCTATGTCTAGTTATAACTATAATCATTTACAAAAAAACGATTAATCATGACAAAAAGAATTTTAACTTTTTTAACCCTACTAGCATTGCCAATTTGCATGATGGCACAAACGCAAGTTAGTGGAAAAATTACTGATGCCGAATCAGGTGAACCCTTAATTGGAGCGAATATTCTGGTTCAAGGAACGAATGGTGGAACAAATACAGACTTAGATGGGAACTATCAATTAAGCATTGATTCAGATGCAGTTTTAGAAATAAGTTATACAGGATATGCTGACCAAACGGTTTCAGTAAGTAATAGTGGTGGGGCAATTACGCAAGATATAACTTTAACAACAGATGCGCTACAATTGGAATCTGTAACAGTAACTGCCAATAAAAAAGCGGAATCTATACAAGATGTTCCAGCAAGTATTACCGCACTTACCCCAACAGAATTAAGAAGAATGGGTGCTTTTGAGGCAACAGATTATTTTTCTAGTGTACCTAACTTAAGTTTAGCTGCAACAGGTGGTAATACAGGAAGTGGCTTTGGAGATGGACACTCCGGTAGAAATATTGCGATTAGAGGGATTTCGGGTACGAATACAACTGCTATGTATTTGGATGAAACGCCACTAGCCGAATTTGTGGATCCCCGTTTATTTGATATTGCTAGAGTCGAGGTTTTAAGAGGGCCTCAAGGCACACTTTACGGTTCTTCTACGATGGG
>CAZXYA010000262.1:0-12220 GCA_964644655.1 uncultured Saprospiraceae bacterium
AAATAATTGATATTAAAAATATTTTTAATTTAATTTTTTACGTTAAACTATCCGTTTTATTACTCATCCGTGTTCATTTATTTTATAACACGGATAATTATCATTTTTTTAGCTGACGCTCTAATAGGATAAGGTATTACAGTAGCAATAAAACAATTTTGTCCTATGACTTATTAATTCTTTAATATGTTTCTTTTTATAAATGTTTGCGAGGGAAAATTCAGTTACATTTTCTATCTAAATTAACAGTAGAAGGTAGATTGAATATGCCTGAATTTTTAATGTTCTGAGAAGAAAAAGTAGTATTAATATAGTGTCTAAAGTGCATGATTGAAAAACAACTAGGCTGTTGCCTTAACCTGTTTTTCAGCATTTGTTTGGATAGGCATTAGTTTAGCCGCAGGTGCTAAGTTTTCTAATAATAATTCTTTCGGTCCAAAGTCTGTAATTAAATTAGCTATATCTCCTTGTGCTAATGTAACTGCTTTTTCTATTAATTTTCTAGCAATTACCTTAACTTTGGTGATTGGTTTTGTGGCTTGGAGTACCGCTACGTACTCGGGCATTAATCCACTTAGCCCTGTTTTGTTAACGATTAGTGCAGCAACTATTTCCTGATCATTTTCTGCTGTTAATACAAATCCACCAAAAGATGGAATTTCTTTGGTTGCATATTCCACCGCTTTTAAAATAGCGGTTTCCTCAACCCAAGAGGCTTCTAAATTTCTTTGCAAGAATTGTACAATAGCATTTTTTTTGGAAAAGCTTATGCCCGTAAACGCATCATAGAGATTCTGTTGGAACATGGTAGCTTTAATTATTTAAAGTTTGGTTAAAATCACGATGTTAATATACGAAATTATTTTACATCAAATAAAAATTAATTAAAAAAAGTAATATTTATACAAAATAAACTACTCATAATCATATAATTACGTAAAATACCTTACAGATATGCGTAAAATTACTGCAGATTACATTTTTCCAATTACTCAAACGCCCCTAAAAAATGGAGTCGTCGTAATCGACAAGGATGGTACCATTCTACAAATCGGAACTCGACAAGACTTTGACGAATCTGAATTAGAAATTTATAAAGGGATTATTAGTCCTGGATTTGTAAATACCCATTGTCATTTAGAATTGTCACATATGAAAGGCAAAGTGAACACGGGCACTTCATTAATTCCTTTTATTTCTAATGTGGTGCAGTTTAGGGAAGTCTCTCAAAAAATAATCAATAAAGCTATTGAAAAGGGAGATCGGGAGATGTATAAAGAAGGGATAGTTGCGGTCGGAGATATATCAAACAAAGCAGATACCGTACCACAAAAACAAAAAAGTGAGATAAAGTATTATACTTTCGTAGAAATGTTTGATTTTTTACAAGATAGTTGGACGGAGGATACTTTTAATCAGTATAAAGCGGTGTATGATGCACAAGCAGATGATAATGGCAATAAAAAAAGTATGGTGCCGCATGCTCCTTATTCTGTTTCCAAAAGTTTGTTTAAAAAATTAGCAACTGCCAATACTAATGGAGGTACCGTCAGTTTACATAATCAAGAAACACCCGATGAAAATCTCTTCTTTCAAAAAAAGAAAGGAGCTTTTCTAGATTTTTACAAAAATTTTGACATCAATATTGATGCCTTCCAACCTACGGGTAAAAATTCCATCGATTATGCACTTGACTATATGTCTCCTAATTGTAAAACGTTATTGGTGCATAATACGATGACTACTAAAGCAGACATTGAAAAAGCACATGCTTGGAACAATCTATGTTATTGGGCAACTTGTCCAAATGCTAATTTATATATTGAAAATAGATTACCTAATTATCAATACTTTTTAGATACGGACGCAAAAGTGACTATAGGGACAGATAGTTTGACTTCTAATTGGCAATTATCTATTGTGGAAGAAATGAAGACCATTGCCAAATATCAATCTTATGTTCCATTTGAAACCCTTTTGCAATGGGCAACGCTTAATGGTGCAGAAGCATTGGGTTATGAAGCTGAGTTGGGCAGTTTAGACGTTGGTAAAAAACCTGGATTAGTACTATTAAATATAGGTAGAAATTTTACTTTTAAGGCTTCTACTAGGGCAAAACGATTGGATTAAATATATGTTGATTAAAGGAAGAGAATTATAATAGCGCTATTTTGGTATTATATTTTCTTATTTCTTTCTTATGCAGGTAGTGGTCTAGGAATCAAATGAATACCAGTTTAATTAGAAGAGTTGTCCGTTTCCTAGTTGCGAATCTAACTGATAATCGACAACTGAGAACCCTTCTAATCTGTCAGCAATTTAATTCCAGATCCAGTAGGTTAGTTGAGAGATTTTTTGCCATCTTTAGCCCATTCAACATTAAAGCCTATTTATTCTTTAGGGAAGATTAGTATTTAAATACTAAGAAATTTTCTTCTTATCTCCTAGCATAGTATCTTTGGTGAAAATATTATTGAAAAGAAGCGAATGAAGAAAACGCAACAAAAAATAGTCAAGACTGCCATTCAATTATTTAATAAAAATGGGGTCGCTAATGTTCGAGTACAAGATATTGCTATTACAGCCAATATTAGTCCGGGCAATTTAACTTATCATTATAAGACAAAGAAGGATTTGATGGTGGCTGTCTTAAGGTATATGAAGATAGTACAGAAAGAAATGTTTCCTTACCAATCGGTTATCGAGGCCCAAAATTGGATTGAATTAGTACAAACTTATCTGCGTTTCCAGATTCAGTTTCGTTTCTTTTATCGAGATATTTTAGAAATTTCTAACCTAGTTCCTGAAAGTAAAAAACAATACGGCAAGCAAATTGAAAGTGTCATTAATTTTAATAAAAATGGCATTTATTTATCAGTAGGCAAAGGTTTTATGATTCCAGAGCCACACGAAGGACATTACCAGGTTTTAGCAACTAACTCTTGGGCAATTTTGAATTCGTGGTTAACCGTGAGGGAAGTATTAGGAGAGGAAGTAGCCAATGTCAAACGAGGGATGAATGGTTTATTAGAATTAAATTATCCTTACTTCACAGAAAAAGGAAAAGAGGTTTATCACAAAATAAAGCAACAAATTCCTGATATGGTCAAATCGGAAATTGATTTATTGGAGGAAGCAATAGAGTAGGGCAGAGGTGATTGGTTATATAATGAAAGAGAAAAAATTAAACTTCAACAACAAAATCAACTTCAACTTCAAAAATAAACGAGAGGCAGTAGTTTATTATTTACGTTTTGTCTTTAGCCTTTTACTCAAGGCTGAATAGTCCCCTAAATTTTTTGATAACAACTGATTTAAATACCATCTTAACCACTTGTTGGCAAATGCTTTTAAAAGGGGCTTTGCAGAAAAAAAATCCTTTCCATATAGCTACAATTGGCACTACAGCCAATCAAATTGCTCAATTAAGAACAATCGTTCTAAGAAAAACGGATATTGCTAATCGACAACTTTTCTTTTTTACAGATATTCGTAGTGCTAAAATTCAGCAATTAACAGAAAACTCGACCTTATCCTGGTTGTTTTATCATCCTACCAAAAATATTCAGGTTCGAGCTATTGGGCAGGTAACCATGAATCACCAGAATGATTTAACCTTAGCGCAATGGAAAACACTACCAATCTACGGACGCAAAACCTATGGTACACAACAAGCACCTAGTACGCCATTAAAAGCGGCTTCTGACGACTTGCCTGCTATTTGGAAAGCAGCAAAATTGACTTTACCAGATACCGAATATGCCTATACTAATTTTGCCGTAATTGCTTGCGAAATCCAGCAATTAGAATGGTTGCATTTACAACGGTCTGGACATCTTCGCGCTCAGTTTGATTATGTTGATGGAGAATGGAATGGTTGTCGGATGGTGCCTTGAAACTGTTATCAGTTATCGGTTGTCGGATAGATTCGTAACCGATAACCGACAACTGACAACCCTTCTAAACTGATAGGAATCTAATTCCAAAACCATTAGTTTTTTATCTAGGAATCGCCATCCTCCCAATCCCACTTTCGTACAAAGACCCAATGTAAATATCATTTCCTACTTGCTGAACACTTGTATTTTCTGAAAATTTACTCGATGGATCTTGCAAATTATGAATGACTGTTCCATTACCGTCAATACCTAAGACAAAGCCATAATGTACAGGCGCAGGCTGCATAAATTTTGGCATTTTGGCAATGACATTTTTAAGAAATACGCTATTGGAAATATCGTCTAAGGCTTGTTGTCTAGGAGAGACAATTGCCAGCCAATACAATCCGTTTTCGCCTTGCGAAATACCATCGGGAAACCCAGGTAGGTTTTCAATAAATAAATCAGATTGACCAGCCTTCGGTCCTTTTAACCAATACCTATGGGTTCTATAACGCCCTGTTTCATTGACTAAAACATAGGATTGGTCATGGGCTACAGCAATGCCATTGGCGAACCGCAAATCGCCTAATAATTCAGTTGTTACTTTTGTTTTTGGGTTATAACCATATAAAAAACCATTGCCTCTACCTTCTAAAATATCCAAAGCATTATCATGAAAGCCCCATTTACTAGAGGCATCCGAAAAATAAATCATGCTATCGGCTGCTACCTCTACATCATCTACAAAAATCATTTTTCGCCCTTTATGCTCATCCGTTAGTATGATTACTTTTCCAGATTTTACATCAATAGACAGTAAACCAGCACCTGCATCTGCCACAATTAAATTACCCGTAGCATCAAAATCCAACCCTAATGGACGTCCGCCAGTATTGGCAACGACTCGTCGCTTTCCTTGGTCAAATTCAACAATATCCCCATTTAATTGTCCGCCGTAAATTCTACCCATCGAATCAACAGCCACATCTTCACATTTTTCACATTGTCCTTTATGTAAGATTTCCAAGGCAGCTAATCTTTCATTGACTTGATATTGTCCAGTTAACTCAGGCGCTTTTGGCGGTGTCCATCCTTCAGGATTAATAGGACTTGGCCATAAAACAAAATAGCCAATAATCAAGGCAATAATAGCTAATAGTAGAAAACTGATTTTTTTAAACATGATTTTGCATTTTATGTTAATTTTTGGCGAAGCTAAAAAAAGGTACCTTTAAAAGAGGTGTTTTTAAAGAGGATTTTTATAAAATGCTTGATAATTTGTTGAAAATATTACTTTTGTTAAAAAATAATTAAAAATACTTCAGATGCATAAATTATCATACTGCTTATTAGCCATCCTTTTCTTGAGTGCTTGTAAAACCGTTCAAGATATTTCTCTAGCACAACCTGCTACCCCAACAGACAAAGACTTGACCGAAAAAACAGTCGATGTCAACACTATAAAAGGACACATTTATTATTTAGCTTCGGATGAAATGGCAGGTAGAAATACCCCTTCTCCGGAATTAAATATAGCCGCACGTTATTTGGCGACTTCCTTAATGCGCTATGGGGTAAAACCAGTAGATGGTTTGGAGGAATATTTTCAGCAAGTGCCTATGAAGAAAATTACGCCTGCTCAATCGGGTAAGATTATTTTTGAAGGAGAAACAATGGAATTAGCGAAAGACTTTTTAGTTTTAAAAGGTGGAGACATAGATACGGAAGCTGAAGTCGTATTTTTAGAAAGAGGGACTTCAAGTGATTTTGAAAGTACCGATGTTTCGGGAAAAATTGTAGTCGTAATTGCGGGCTTAGCAGGTCAAGACAATCCACAGCAATGGTTTTTTGCAGGAGCAGATAAAATGAAAATGGCTAAAGCAAAAGGGGCTAAAGCCTTAATAGAGTTATATAGTTCGGCACAATTGCCTTGGAATTATTTAGTCAATTTCCTTAATAAGCCACAAACCATTGTGGAGGAGAGCGAAGAAGAATCTTTTCCACATATTTGGATGAATGCTAGTAATGCGTCAGCTATAGCTAAATTAAAAGGAGGAAATGGCTTAAAAGTACAATTGAAAATCGATGGTATTCAAGAAGAAATCCTAAAAACTTATAATGTTGTAGGTATGGTCGAAGGGACGGATCCTGTTTTAAAGGATGAGTATGTTATCTATTCTGCACATTATGATCATGTAGGCATTGGTCGAGCAGATGAAAAAGGTGATACTATATATAATGGTGCTAGAGATAACGCCGTTGGAAGTGTGACTGTTTTATCAGCTGCGGAAAACTTAGCTAAATACCCAACTAAACGCTCAGCTATTTTTATCTTTTTTACAGGAGAAGAAAAAGGGCTTTTAGGCTCTGCCTATTATACGAATCATCCAGCCATTCCTTTAGAAAAAGTCGTTTATTGTTTTAATAGTGATAATGCTGGTTATAATGATACTAGTAGAGCGAGCATCATTGGTTTAACTAGAACAGGTGCACAACCGCTAATAGAGCAAGCTTGTACCGCTTTTGGTTTAAAAGCTATGGAGGATGCTGCACCAGAGCAGGGTTTATTTGATCGTTCTGATAATGTCAATTTTGCTAAAAAAGGTGTACCCGCACCTACTTTCAGTCTTGGTTTTACAGCTTTCGAGGGAGAAATTACAAAATATTATCATCAGCCAGGAGATGAACCTCAGACTTTAGATTATGAATATTTGACAAAATTCTTCCAGTCTTATGTCTACTCCTGTCGTTTAATAGGGAATACAGATAGCTCAATTTTTTGGAAGGAAGGAGATAAGTACTACGAGGCAGGTAAGGTGTTATATAATAAATAATCTTAATCTTTCGCATATAGGGGCACAATTGGAGTTTGTCCCCAGATTTTTACACTCATCCCGATAACTCGGGACGGCATATCGGCTATACTTGCTTGAGGACAAATCTGGATTACGTCCAATTACCGTCTAGCCCGTCAAATTCGTTGCTAAAAAAACTTAGCAACGCCTGCCTGCTAGTAGGCAGGGATAACTTTTTAACACAGCTTGCTCCGTTTTTTTCGGAGGATAATTCTCTCTTTTTTATCTGATGCTCTATATTTAGTCAAAAGCGGTCAAATAGTGGGCGATACTTTCAAAGTATTGCCTACTATTTGACCGCTTTTGATCGCTATGAACCCCTTAACACCCAACAAGCATTTTTTAGGGTGTTTTAAAGTTGGATTACAAAAAAGGGAGTAAAAAATATTTTTCAGATTTATTTTATAGTGTGAATAATTAGAATATATATAATTTAATATGTGTTTTGATTTGATTTATAGTTAGTTTTGATGGAGGTCTAATGTTTGTATAAACCGTAAAAAAAGAAAGACTCGGAAAAGTTCAAACTAATCCATCAAAGAGGGAGCGGAATCATTTTTTTGGTATGATTTTTACAATAAACTAGGAGAATTGATTGATGTAAATTGCTTTAAAATATTTTATTAGTAATTATTTTTATGAGTGAAAAGTAAATTTAATTTCTAATAAACTTACACAAAATTATTTTAGAGTGGTTTATAAATTAATTATAAAAATATATTAAAATTACCTATTTTTAGGTACACATTGTATTAGAGATTCGCTTAATTTTGCAGCCAAAACTATTACACACACTCCACTGCAAGCGAAGTTCTTAGCTTAAAAAAATAAGTCCTATTCAATTAGGATAATATATTTCCAAGTTTAAAGTCTGGTTGAAACCAGCAAGACGAAGGTTAACAGTCTAAAGTTAGTTAATCAAATCCCATATCAGCAAATTATAGATAAAATTTAGACGAACTTACAACCAAAATTAATATACAATCTCATGAAAAGAACTTCTACAAAAACTGATTTACAACAACAAGAAAAGACACACAAAATTTCTCCCCATTTTTTTCTACAAAGTACAAATTATAGTACCACTAAACCTAGTAGTGGAGATTAACGAAATTAACTTTCCCCTGTTTTAAGTAATGCGACTCTATCTAATAGTGGCTGGATGTGAATGAATTTGCGCTTAGAGTGCTAATAACACGGAAGTAACACCTGTATAAGACTACCTACCAGTTTATTGCTATTGCTTTTGAACAAGTAATAGTGTCGTAGTGGCTGAGACCAGTCCATAATACCTGTATCATAAAATTAGAATTATAACAATAATAATACTGCTGTTTTTATAAAAAAATGGTTATTGGCGAATGCGAACTACCTGCTACCCAACAGGTTTACCATGCCTTTAAACAGCTTCTTAATACGGCTTTTTATCCAAATTTATTAATCATATTTATTAACCAAAATTTGTTAATCTCATGAAAAAAATGAGTTTTACTAAACAGAGGTGGTCGTCATTTCTAGGACGATGCTCCCTCATGTTTCTATTAGCTTGGAGCGTAATTGGTGTTCAGAACGCCGATGCTCAAGTACTAAACCTCGCCAGAGACCAGGTGGCACCAATGCCTGTGGGTGCGAATGCATGCTACAAGTTGACTACTTGTAATGACAACGGTCCTTCTGATGCTGCTGGCATCGACAGTCCACGATGGACGGATGATGGTACCAATGATGGCAACTATTCGGACGCAACTGCACGTAAAGACACGATCGAATTTTGTCCTGAAGACAAATGGCATCGAGTAAAGATTGTCTTTACTGCTTTTGACTTAGAAGAAAATGATACTTTATTTGCGTATCAAGGTTCTAAGGCAGAGATTGCAGGTGGTATGATCGTACCAGACACAGCACTTTTAACAGGTGCATCAAGAGCATTCGGTGGCTGGATTGCTGCGGATTGTAATCCAAGAGTTAACCCATCAGGATGTTTAACTTTTGAATTCCGTACAGATGGTCAAAATACCAAAGGTGCTGGATGGGATGCATGGGTTGACTGTGAAGACAGAGATATTTCTGTAGCAACAGTTGATATTCCAAGCAGAAAGCTAACTTGTGATAGTTCTGCTTTTGGTGTTATTACTATTCCTGCTCCTGAAGTTAAGATTTGCGATACAGTTGCAACACAAACAGCAGATGATTCTGTTCGTTTAGTCGTAACTAACCAACATGGTGTAGTATGTGTTGATTCTTGTCTTACTAAGGCAGGAGTGAACAATGCAGTAACTGATACCTTTGCTATCGGTAGCTATAAAGCAACGTACACTTTGAAGTCAGATCCAACAAAAACTTCTACGTCTATTTTCTCTGTACAAGCACCTTCTTTAGTATGTAATGATGAAATCAACATACCATTAGGATCAGCTTGTATGGTCGTATTGACGCCAGATGATTTATTGGAGCAGCCATGTGATACTATCACAGACACAATGTACTACAATATTACCATTACTTTAGGTTCTGGTAAGGACGCAGTTGTATTAAAAACGACAGGAACTGGTGCGGTAGCTACACCTGTAGTGTATCCAATTATTACAGCAGATACAGTTAAAGCAGCTGGGTTGAGTATTTGTGATGCAACAGCAACAGTTGAAATTGAAAGAGTTTACTACGGAACTAGCACACCAGCTATTTGTAATAACGGAATTCAGACTACTTCATGTGAGACGACACTTAACTTCTCAGATGATTCTAAGCCTTGGATTAATTTAACACCAGGAATAGATACCTTGATTGCTTGTGATACGACAGGATTAGCCGCATTGATTGATGTAAATGGAATAGATAACTGTGATGATGATGTTGCAATAACTTACACAGTTACGATGCAAGAAACAGATCCTTGTTTTGCTGCTGCTGGAAAAGCAGATACAACAACAGCTACCGTACTGTTTACAGCAGTAGATGATTGTGGAAATGTGAATACTTTGGCAAAAGTATTTACTGTAATTAGACCTAACGAGAATGAGCATATTGAGAAGACTTCTGATGTAACTGTAGAATGTGATGCAACAGCTAATGGTGCAGCAATGCCTAAGTTACAGATTGGTGTACTTCAAAACGGTGTATTCGTTAAGAAAGGAACAGTTGCTTTAAATGAAGAAACTTATGTTTGTGGATATATCTTAACAAAAGAAGAAGTTGAGATTCCAGCTAACGATTGTGGAGAGAAGACATTTGTCTATTGGTCTATTCTTGACTGGTGTAACCCAGAACAAGGACCATCTCCAGTTGATACGACTTTTATTCAATACACAGATACGAAAGCACCTACCTTTAATACAGGGGAAGGAGCTAACCAGACTTTAGAATTAGGACATTTCTCTTGTACATTTGATATTTTCAAATTAGATGCACCAAAAGCAACTGATAACTGTGATTTAACGCCAACCGTTACTTTAACAGCGATTAATAGAATTGAAGATGGTGGCTTATGGCCAGTTGATATGGCTGATTGGACACAATTGGATTGTGATTCTTTCCAATTAACTTGGACTGCTGCAGATGATTGTCATGAGCAGACAAAAGTTGCTACATTGAACCAGATTGTTGTGATTGTAGACGTTACAAAGCCATCAGCAGTAGCTGTTGATCAATTGAATATTTCTCTTCCTAATGAGTGGGGAGCAAGAGTAAACGTTGCAGATATAGATGCAGGAAGTTATGATGCTTGTGGTATCAAGACTAGTGAAATTAGAATTAGAGGCGCATTTACTGATCCAAATGCAGGTTGGGCACAATTTGTTGATATAGGATGTGAATACGTACACCCAGATTTACAGATTGAATTGAGAATTACTGATAATAAAGATAACCAAAATATTGCTTGGACGGATATTTATGTTGAAGATAAGATTGCACCAATTTGTACTGCACCAGCACCTCGTACAAGATTCTGTGATGAGTTCCATACTGGAGAATTAGGAGCACCAGCAGCGGTTTGGACTGATACAGATGATGCTTTAAGAGCAATTCATAATAGATACTTTGGCGAATTTACATGTGAAGATAACTTGGATGCAGAAAGTTGTGGAGATTTAGAATTAGAAGAGCAATACAGATTAAGAGAATGGCCATGTGGCGAAATCGAATTAGATAGAAGACACAGAGCAAGAGATTGGTCTGGAAATGTTTCTGCTTATGCTACTCAATTCAACACAGTTGAATACAGAGCGGGGTGGTCATTTACAGTACCAGCTGACTGGGAAGGAGAATGTGGTGATCAAGTAATTGCACCAGCTATTACTATCGAGAATGGACCATGTGATTTATTAGGATATGAAGTAACTTCTAAGTTATTTGAAGTACCAGGAGACGCATGTTTCAAGATGGAAAGAACTTACCACATCATTAACTGGTGTGTTTACCAAGCTGGACAAGATCCAGTTGAGATTGCAAGAGTAGAAGGAGATCACAATGAAGTTGCTGCACCTAGAACAGTTACATTTGACGGAAATGCAGATAAAGGATACTTTACTTACGTACAAATCTTGAAAGTACACGATGATGAAGGACCAGAAGTAACTGTTTTTGACCCTGAGCCATGTATTAGTGGAGTAGAGTTCGATGCAGAGCCTTATGGTGAAGAAGATATTACACCTGGATCTGCACCATTTGAGTGTGACGAAGTGAAGACTTGGAGAGCAGAAGCTACTGATTGTTCTGATCAAAGCGCAATTACTTGGGAAGGTAGATTATATGATGCTAATGGAAATCTAGTAGCTGAAACTACTACACCATTTATCAACTTTGTTGTAACGAATAAGACTTCTTACCGTGCAGAATTCTGGGCTTATGACGGCTGTGGAAACTCTAGCGGAGAATCAGGAGAAACAATCAAGTTCTGGGATTGTAAGAAACCAACACCTTATGTATTAAATGGTGTTGCTGTAGAATTAATGGAAACAGGAATGATCCAAGTTTGGGCGACTGATCTAGACAGAGGATCTTTCGATAACTGTACAGATCAAGATTTCTTAGACTTAAGAATTTACCATGAAGATTTAGGAGATGCACCAGCAGGAACAGGAGTAGGAGATGCTGCTGAAGCAGGAGTTACAGATTTACCAAAAGTAATCACTTTAGGATGTGATAGAATAGGTACTCAATCAGTACAAATTTATGCAATTGATGAAGAAGGAAACTGGGATTTTGCTCAAACTTACGTAATCGTTCAAGATAACATGGGCGTATGTGGAAACTTAGACGTAGGAGGCATGGTTGCAGGTAGAATTGTAGATGGTAACGGTGAAAATGTTCAATCTGTATCTATCGCTGTAAATGGCGCAGATCAGAAGAACATGACGACATCGGCTGATGGACAATACCAGTTCGTATTGCCAATGGGTGGCGACTATACAGTTACACCAGAGAAAGACATGAACCCATTAAATGGTGTTTCTACTTTCGACTTAGTATTGATTAGCAAGCATA
>CAZXYA010000263.1:0-12165 GCA_964644655.1 uncultured Saprospiraceae bacterium
AAAACTATCAATTATTTCATTCTTGATGCATTAATTAATTGACTAATCTTTAATCTCCCTGCGACTCATAAAATCTAAGGTTAAATTAGCTACATTTCTAGCAGCAATAGCCTCCGTCTCCATCGCAGATACAGCAGATTCCATTGCATTAATATAAAAAAACCCTTCATCAATTTTAAAAGGCGGCCATTCTTTCATGGGCGAAAGCACGGTATAGGCTTTCCATTCTTGATGTATTCTCCCCTTTCGATTTTTAAACGTCTGATTAAAGAAAGGTTCGTCCAAAGCTTGTCTGGAAAACACTTTATATATCGGTAAATCCCAATCGGTAGCGTAGGAAGTTTTAGCAATAGAAACGAAAGGAATATCCTCATTCTCTATAGTAAAAATCGTTTGAGGCTTATTGCTTACCTCATTAAAATAACTATAATTGATTTCTCCTGCTATAAAATTTGCATGGACCGTTTGATAGTCCCTATCCATCTTCACCTTATAATCGGGTAAACTAATATTGGCTAAATCTAATGGGCAAGCCACGACCACAATATCAAAAGTATCTCTTTGACCACTCGATGTCTGTATTTCGTATAGTGTTTGCTTATTAATGGATAATTTATTTAATGTTGTTACGGTCTGGTTTAAACGGATATTGACATTTTCTTTATCTTTTAAAATAGCGTGAATCATTCGGTCATTGCCCCCATCAACAGAAAAAAGTTCACCGCCATCAAGGCCTGCACCTGCTAAGGAAACCATATCGGTAAAAGCATTGATATTTCCATCTTGGTGATAGTTGACCCTTGAAATGCAATCTACAAATTCGTAAACTAAATCATCCTTTATTCCTGCTTTTTTAAAATAATCATAGCTTGTTTGCTGCGTTAGGTCATATAAATCAATGGCTTTAAAAAGGCTTTCTGGCGAATCATAGGTCGTTCCTTGACCTAGGTTAGTATAAATCCTTTCCCATTTAGGGATCATCGCTTTGACCAAATCTGATAAATCAGAAAGGGACATTCCATAAGCCCATAACATCTGTATCGTAGACCTAAAGGAATTTCTAGAAGTATTTAATCGAAAATCATTTCCATCCCAAATCGCTAAGGTTTCGGCTTCTCCTTCCCCTCCATGAGGCTTGGTTTTTTCCAGTTGATAGGTTGCCATAATATCTTGCAAATAATAATTGGAAGAATGGATTAAAGTCGCTCCTTGTTCAATCAATCCACCACCCAATTTATCCTTTTTTACTCGACCACCAATTCGGTTTTCTTTTTCGTAAACCGTTATTGTAGCATTTTTTGCAGCAGCTTGATTTAGGAAATGGACATAACTAGAACCACCAATACCACTTCCAACTACCGCAATTTTAAAGGCTTGTTCTTGCGCCAATTGTAACGGAGACAATTTTAAACCAGCAATGACTTTGGGTATTTTGAGATCGTCATTTGAACAACCGAATACTAAGATGAAGCAAGTAAAAAGGAGTATTCTGATCATGTTGTTTTGCTTTTTGAAAATACGGAGGTAGTTTTTATAAAATCACAAAATAGGAAATTTTCAATTAGTGATTATTTGATATTTTTACTATGCTGAATTAAAGTGAAATCTTAAATTATAGTTCATAAATTTTAAATCCTCACATAATAAACCAAACAGATTGCTGATTGCTGATATATGATTTCAAATTTATGATTGACAAAAAGCTCAATTTTCGGTATTAAACCTTCAGCAGTAATTAATGATGGTTTACCCTACAGCTTCCCCAAGCACTACACCAATTTCAGTCGCAACTCGTTCCCCAGAACGCACCGCCCCTTCCATATACCCATTCCAAATAGTCGCCGTTTCTGAACCTGCCCAATGGATATGTCCAATAGGTTTCCGCAAATGTTTGCCAAAAGCGGTCCATACTCCAGGTGTAAAATGCCCACCGTAGCATCCTCTGGTATATTCTTCTTGCATCCAGTCTTTTTCGATATATGTTACATAATCCTTCGCTTTCTCTCCAAAATAATTCACCAAACAAGCAATTGTTTTTTCAATTCTTTTGGCTTCAGACCACTCCGATGCGACTCTACCATCATTGGCTTCCATAAACATGACTAAAATACCCCGTGGGTCATCTGGAAAAGAATTATCCAATACCACTTTTATTGGGCCTACAAAACTAGTTGCCTGCCCCGTAAGTCCTTGTTCCCTCCAAAAGGGTGTTTTATAAATAACCTGAATTTTTATAACAGAACCCGCTGGAATTCGTTGGGTCAGTTGGTCTCTAACGCCTGGCAAACAAGGTTGGTAAGTCAATCGTCCTGCTAAGGTTGGTGGTAAGGCTACTATCACTTTTTTAGCAATCCATGAACGGTCTCTAGCAAAAACTTTCACCCCTTCATCGGATTGTTCTATTCTAGTAACGGGGCTATTTAACTCCACATTTTCGCCTAATTGTGCCGCTAATCGAATACTAATCTGTTGTGTTCCACCTGCTACTCGGTCTTGCTGCGCCCCTTCTTCCGTATTTAGTAAACTTTCTAGGCCTCTACCAGATTTTAAATAAAATAGGTAATGCAAGAAGGACATATCCATTGCTTCTGTAGAAAACACCGCCTCGGAAACCAATCTAAAATAATCTTTAACTTGCTCATTATTTACATTTTTACGCAGCCAAGATTCTAAAGTCTCCCCATCCCAATTTTTTGCTTTGGGATGTGTCCAAGGCGCTTCCACATCTATGGCTTGGTACATTTTTTTTAATTTCTTCACCGTTCGTCCTAAAGCCAATAGGGCAAAAATATTTAATTTGGGTACGGCATCCTTTCCTGACCCCATATAGCTTTTCTTTCCATTGCTCCGATAGACGACGACTTTCCCTGTATTATGGGTTGGATAGACGGTTAGGCCCAATTCTTCACAAAGTTCATACATCTTCGTTTGGGTAGGCCCAATCCATTGCCCGCCCATTTCTAAAACTTTGCCATCGGCTAAATGATGGGCTTCATTTCTACCACCAACTCGGTCTCTAGCCTCTAGTACTTTAACGGAATAGCCCGCCTGCTTTAGTTTCCTAGCAGCAGTCAAACCTGCTAAACCTGCACCAACAATAATGACATCTACTGAATTTTGCATACCTATAGGATTCTTCTTAATTAAATTTCTTTATTTCAAATAATGCTTTAAATGTAGGTAGAAAAATAAAATATAAGGCAATGACAAGGGTATTTTTTGTAGGTTTGTGAAAAACAAACACAAAATCAATTAGCAAAAATAAATGGGTCAAAAAGTAGGCAATATTAAAGAGATATGGCAATATCCTGTTAAATCCATGACAGGGAATAAAATTTCAGTAGCAAAACTTAACAAAGAAGGATTACAAGGAGATAGACTTTGGACGATTTGGGATGAGGTTGACCAACAATTAGTTGGTGGAAAATCATTTAAAAAAATAATGCACTTAAAGGCATCCTATCAACAAGCTACTCCTTCAATTGCCAATCCTACCGTCGCTATTACTTTTCCTGATGGACATATCGTTTCTTCTGACAAACCTTATTTAAATGATTTACTAGCCAGTTTTATAGGACATCCAGTTAGGTTGAAATTAAAACAAGCCGATAAAGCATTTTATTTAAAGAATCAAGCAGTCAGTAATCTTGTTTCCCTCCGACAGCATTTGGGGATGGCACCAGATGAAATTTAAAAGATACTTAAATATGGGTTTCAAAATAGGTCGAATACTAGTCATTCTTTCCCTTAGTCTACTTTTTCTAGCCTACTCCAATTTTGCGCCTACTGCATTGCAAAGCGATACGGTAGCTGGTTATGTCAAAAATCATTTTGTTAGAGAAATCATATTTGGTATTGCTTTGACGATTTGGGCTATAAAATTAACCCTCAAACCGATTGCTACTTTACCTTTTAAGCAATTAGCCCTTATCGGATCCATTGTGGTATTTCCCTTCTGGATAGCGCTTCTTTTCGGTTGGTCCACCCAAGGATTAGCCGAAGTTTGGGGAAAAGCTATTAATGCACAGGCGGCTTATATACTACATGGTACGCAAGTCGGTTTGTTTTTATTGGGTTTATTATTGATTTATGTGGCGCAGGGCCGGGTGAATAGGTAGTTTGGTGGTGGTTTAGCCTCAAATCATACATCATAGTTCATAAATCTTACATCATAAATCCATCTAGATTAAAATGTAACAGATTGATGATATATGATTTATGATTTTTCGCTCGCTAATGCACCTATCGTTATTTTACTTAAACATACAAACCATGACCCCTACAATTCTTATTTTAAGCATTATTTTATTAGGCATTATAGCTTGGGCTTATGCTGATTATCGACAATGGAAAGCCCTCGGCAAAGGTGGTCTACCATATAATATAATAGGTTGGTTGATGGTCACTTATACCAGATTATTTAAAAAAGACCCTTTAGCGATTAAACATTTTGAAGAGGATATAGGCAATGATTGTGATGTGGAAGGATTACCAACTTTGCCAAAACGAAAAGGAGAACGCCCCGTTATAGCTAAACATCCTGTACCGCATCGACAATTAAGTCAAGTTGGCGAGGCTACTACTTTAAAAGCCTTACAAGGGAAATTTGATGAAGTAGTCGAAGCCAAAAAAGATTGTCTAAATTATGCTTTGAGTCAATATGAAAAAAGAAATAATGCAGTTTGGTTAAGCCGTCCAGAAGCAGGTAATGCTTGTACTTGTGCCAAAGGAGAAATAGCCCATATTCACCCAATCGATGGTTCTATGCACATGGTTTTAAGTCCTACGGATGCCAAACAAGTATTAGCCACAGGTTGGGGAGAATTGCATCCTTTGGCAGGGAAATTTATTCCAGTCAAAACTTATGTGCTGGTTTATTCCCCTAGGAATGAAGCAGATTTAGGCATCATTCAGACTATTTTGGAGGCAGCTGTTAAATATGCTCGTAAAGAAGTAAAAAAGAATAAATGATGTTTCTTCAGCAAAGGGCAAAGAGCGTAGGGCAAAGGAATAGTACCACAGAATTAGCACACATTGCTCTTAGATATTCTAGTCACAATATACTTGTATAGAGCGTCAGATTAAAAATTGATAAAAAAATCCCTGCTTGCGGCAGGCAGGCGTAGCTAGACGATATTTTAAATATTTTCTTAATCTCCCTTTTTTAGCTGACTATCTATAGTCTTGCTATTCTTTAGCAACAGGACTATACCAAATAGGCGAAGACCAAGCCCGTTCTTGAATAGCCGCAGGTACATCTTTTGGCAAATCCACCCCTAGTGCTTCTGCATCATAAGTACTCCAACGAGGCGTTGGTATTTCTAAAACTCTAGCATAATAAAAGGCTTCTTGTTCCGCATCAAATTCAGGGTCTGTCCAAACGGTTTGTAAGCTGACTGCTCCGATACTATTTTCATAACTGGCATTGGCGGTATCTACTGTATTGCCTATAGCTGCTAATTTCCCCGCAGCATCTAACGTTCTATTTTCAGCCCAAACTACCTCAAAAACTTTTTCCTGCGTATTGCCATCTTTATCTGTCCAACCTTTGATGATTTGTATCCTATCCAAATTTCCACTTTCTGCATCTTTGATGGCCCAAACTAAAAAAGACGGTGCTTTATTTGCTTTAGCAACTGGCGGTAAATCACTTCCCATAGGTACGCCTGTATTGGAGGCACTAGCAACCCAATCTTCTTGTTCCAAAATAGCTAATGGGAATTGCCAACTACCATAGAATCGCACCTTGATGCGTGGGCCTGAAGTGGCAAAAGTTTCTTTTCGCTGCATAGCATCAAATAGTGCTGCTCTACTGTTTTCTTTTGCCCAAACCCCTGCCAAACTTCCTGCACTCCATCTATCCCAACGAGCGGGATTTTCGGTACCGCTCCTGCGCTGTTTTTCTGAAAAGTCTACAATGCCTATTTTTCCACTATAATTATATTCTTCCGCTGGGCTGGACCCATTGTGACTATCGGTACTGCCAATAAATCCAAATTTATAGGGATTAGCGCCTATATTTTTTTGGTATCCCAGCCCATCTTTTAATGCCTGCCGAACATAACTTCCTTGCGGTTTACTCTGTATCGGTGCGGTCCCAAAAGTAAGGTTCGTTATTTCAAAATCAGCAAAATCATCATCTGGACTTAAAGCAGGATGCGTCATCGAAGAACCTTTGATTTGCGACACTTCACTTATCGGCTCATTGCGCATCCGCAATTTGGCATATTCGGCATCAATTGCTTGTCCATCCCAATAGGTAGATGGATACATCAAGCCATCACTTTTATTGGCGTTATGTGGAATTGCCAATACTTCAATGCCATTAGCTCTTTGTTGCTCCATCCATTTCCATAAATCTTCTGGATTTTTAGAATCAAAATTAGAAAAGGGTGTTTCGGGGACTTGACTACTTCTAAAAATAACATTTCGATGCAGATTACGAGCTACGGTTGTATTGTCTGGAGTCCGAGTCGTTACGGTCCATTCATAGGCGGGGAAAGTGGTGAATGTACCTGGATTATTATGTTTATCGGCGATGGATACGACCCGTTTCCAAATATTCTTTCTATAAGCGGCATTCTTTAATTCCTCGATTTGCTCCCCTCGTCCCATAGAAGCCCCCAATTGGTTAAAGCCATCCGTAGATTTTTGACGGTCTGGGCTGCGCAAATTTTTAGCTAATTCAGAATTGGCTAAACCGCCATCTTTATCGGTTAATTGAAGGTATAAACCCATGTATTCGGCATGCTCGGTCACCGCCATAAAATCCAAGGGACGCTTAATTTTTATCTGTTTTCCTCCTATATGGTCAATCGCTTCTCCTTTCCCAAATCGGTAAGCATCGTCAGGGTCAATTTTTACATTAAACACAAAAGCATCAAAAGACCAGCTTGTGTGAATGTGCAAATCTCCAAAATAGGCGTTTTTGTCAGCGTTTGATTTGGTTGATGGAGCTTGTTGTCCCGTTTTTGTAGCAGTATGGGTTGTGGTGGACGTGCTTTTATTGGTATCTGAGCTACAGGCATATAAGAATAGGAGAAATAAGAAAAAGCTGCTAGGTTTTATGTTGAAACGCTTAGAGCTTCCAGAACTTGAAGTTCTGGAAGCTCTTTCCGTTCGATTTATTTTGCTATTGAAAAGGGTATATTTTTTAAGCATTGCAACTGATTTTATTTGCTATTAGGGAAAAGGATTAAAATAAAGCGTAGTTTTATTATCGAACAAGGATACAACATTTTTTCTATTTTTAAGCATATTTACTATTTTTGAGTACTATCCCATAATAATTCCAAACATAAACTATAAAACATGGAAGAATCTTTAGAGAAAGAAAAGGGTAAAAAACAAAAATCAAAGTCAAAATCAAAGACGATTACCAATAGCAAAACCGCTCAAACGCAGCTAAAAACAGCCTTGAGAAATCACATTGACCTTAGTTCAATAGCAGATAACAAAGCAAATATTATGCTGAGTGTCAATGCGATGATATTGACGGTCGGCTTACCCCTAATTATTAGTCAGTTTGAATCAAACCCTTCTTTAATTATTCCTACTGGTATTTTAGCTTTTGCTAGTTTAGGGTCAATGATTTTTGCCACCCTTTCTACAAGACCTAGCAAAATGAATGGTTCTACCAAATTGGAACAAATTAAAGCACTAAAATCTAATTTATTCTTTTTTGGTAATTTTTATAAAATGAATTTTGAAGCGTATGAAACGGGTATGAAAACGGTCGTAGGGGATAACGAAATCATAGACAATTCCATCACTAGAGATTTATTTTTTATTGGTAAATCATTAGGTCGAAAGTATGAATATTTAAGATGGTGCTATGATATTTTTATGTATGGTGTTGGGATTGCTTTAATCAGCTATTTCATTACCTGTATGATTTGAGTTTTTTTAAGTAAAAGTCCATCAACTAGCCATGCGGATGGTAGGCATTCCTCAAAATCAATTGATGATGCAAAAAATGGTCATCAATCAAGCTTATAACCAAATGGGCATGGAAACGACTCAAATGATTGCCACTTTATTTGATGGGATTACTCGACACTCTCCTGAAGGGGTTGCTTTTAAGGCTCGCTGCGAGGAAGTTGGGTTTAAAGAGGCGGTTATTGAGCGAGATAGTGGGGAAAATTTATAGTTTTAAATTCTAGAATTAAAAATGTACCTTCAATCTTTTATTGTGCCCTAATTTCTAACAAATTGAATCAGAATTATGAAGCAGTTTATTCAATCCTTTAGCTTTATTGTTTATATCTCGGTTATGTTTTTCCAGCATACGGTCATAGCTCAAGCCGATATTATTAAAAAACTAGAAGCAATTTCTATCAAAGAAACCAGAGTGATGATGCCTATGCGAGATGGCATTCGCTTATGTACAGATATTTATCGACCTAAAACAACTGAAAAAGTACCCATTATCTTTTCTCGAACGCCATATAACTTTAACTCTTGGGGCGATGGCGAAGAAAAAACTAGAACTCGTCAAAGAGCGTATGAAGCCGTTAAACGAGGCTATGCCTATGTCGTCCAAAATGAACGAGGGCGCTATTTTTCGGAAGGCGAATGGGATATTTTAGGTACGCCCGTTACCGATGCCTATGATGCCTTTACTTGGATGCAAAATCAAGCTTGGTCCAATGGTAAAATTGGGTTACAAGGTTGTTCTTCTACCGCAGAATGGCAGATGGAAGCAGCAACGCAAAATCATCCTGCGTTGGCAGCAATGGTTCCCCAAGGATTTGGAGCAGGGGTTGGTCGAGTCGGTGGTTTGTATGAACAAGGCAATTGGTACCGAGGCGGTGCACATCAGACGCTTTTTTCAGCTTGGTTGTATGGTGTGGAGCATGATAAATTTAAACCTAGAATTCCAGCAGGGGCAACAACGGAGGATTTAAATCGAATTGCTCGATTTTATGATTTAGCACCTGAAAATCCTAAAGTAGATATGAAAAAAGCCTTGGCGCATTTGCCCTTTAGCGATTTCATTAAAAATATTGATGGCAAAAAAGAAATTTTTAATAAAATGATACAACGCAAGCCCAATGATCCAGCATGGTTTGAAGGTGGTATTTATCATGATGACCAACCGATTGATGTGCCTGCTTTTTGGTTTGTGAGTTGGTATGATGTTTCGGCTACGCCAAATTTGACCCTTTTTAATCATGTTCGGAAAACGAGTAAACAGGCAGATAATCAATATTTGGTAATCGCGCCAACTTTGCATTGTCGATATACTAGAGCTACCGAAAATACCATTGTGGGTGAAAGAAGTGTGGGGGATGCTCGCTTAAATTATGATGAACAAATTTATGGCTTTTATGACGGTTTATTAAAAGGCGAAACCAATGATTTTAAAACCAAAACTCCTAGGGTACAATATTATACGATGGGTAGCAACGAATGGCAAAGTGCGGATGCTTGGCCACCTGCTACTGCGGAAATGACTACTTTTTATTTGAATAGTGGTGGAGGAGCAAATAGTTTATATGGAGATGGAGCTTTGAGTAATGTCAAGCCGGCCTCAGATAACCCTGATGGTTTCTTTTATGACCCTATGAACCCCGTTACTTCTCTTGGAGGTAATGTTTGTTGTACAGGCAATGCCATTGATGGTGGGGCTTTTGACCAACGACCAATGGAGGCCCGAAATGATATTTTGGTCTACACTACCGAACCATTAACCGAAGGTATCGAAGTAAGTGGTTTTATTGAATCGACTCTTTATGTTTCTTCCGATGTAAAAGATACTGATTTCACGATTAAAATAATTGATGTGCATCCTGACGGAAGTGCTTATAATCTAGATGAAACGATTCAACGGGTACGATACAGAGAAGGGTATGAGAAAGAGGTTTTTATGGAGAAAGGTAAAGTTTATAAAGTTGATTTAACGCCTATGTCTACCAGTAATTTCTTTAAAAAAGGGCATCGCATTCGGGTGGAAATTTCCAGTAGTAATTTCCCCCGATTCACTCGAAATTTGAATACAGGAGGAGATAATTATAATGAATCATCAGGGATTATTGCACATAATAAGGTGCATCATTCGGCAGATTATCCTTCGCAAATAAGGCTACCTATTGTGAAGTAGTGATTTTTATTTTTGACGCTGATTTCGCTGATTAGTAACGGATAAAAAATAACCCCGATTAAAATACGGGGCAAGCATTGGGCAACTAGCATTTGATTTCCCACAGTTTACTCCGATTTTATCGGAGGATTTAATACCCAACGCCTGCCTGCCGCAGGCAGGGATTCTAGATGTTCAATTTATTATTTCGTGATTACTTAGTATAATTTTTTAGGATAGTGAAATCAGCGTCAACAACTTGGCTAGACTTCCATTAGGTCTTCCATTTTAATTTTCAATCCCTTTAATACACCTTTGCCAGTTAAGTTTTTAGAAAATGGAACTTCTATAACTGGTTTATTAGGAAGGTAAACATAAGTAATGCTATTATAAGGGTCAATCAGCCAGCCCAATCGACAACCGTTTTCTATAAATTCTTCCATTTTTTCCTTTAATTCCTTCACTTGTCGTTTGCTAGAAGCCAATTCACAAATAAAATCTGGACATAATGGGACAAATTTTTCTTTTTGAGAAATGGTTAATTGTTTCCATTTTTTCAAAGGAATCCATGCTACATCAGGCGAGTAGACTGCACCATTAGGCAATCTAAAACCAGTTGATGAATCAAAGACTCTACCTTCTTTTTTTGTCGATTCCAAATACCGAACTCAGTAGTTAATTCCGTATTTCGAATACCTGTGTTTCCTCCTGTTAATGACAAAATAATAATTTCGCCAGTAGATAGTCTCTCTATTTTTAGCCCATCATTTAACTGGCTAAACTCAAAAAAATCATCCTCCGTAAATGTACCATCTGGTATATTTAACGCCACATATTCCAATTTAGGCTTCTTCTTTGTTGATATTGCTACCATTTTGCGCTTTTTAAAAGTTATTTTGGGCTGTTTCCTATAGAAAGTGTCATTCTCTTTTACAAAGAAAAAAAAAAAAGCACATTTATTAATTCTGTTTTTTGTACATCTATCATTAAAGCATTAAAACTTTCGATGTTTAAACTTTGATCCATTTAATGTTTGAACATTAATATGTTTTTCAAGCGACATTTTTTCTACAAAAAAGTCAAATTTCACTTTAATCAATATTATTTACACTAATCATAAATCATTACAAATCAACCATTTATAAACATTCGTTATTAAATCGTGATAACTTATTTCTATTTTGTGTTCTTCTCATTATTATTCTATATTATTCTGTGACGCCTCTGTTATCCTTCCCGCCTATCTTTGTAGTGTATTTAAAAGGAAAGTACGCTATTAGTTGTTAGACATTAAACATTGACTGTTATAAAAACACCTAACAAATAAACACTTGACAATTTTTCACAAACAAATAATCACTCGACCCATTTACTTACTAACAATTCCAAAACCCGATATTATTTTGTTTGATGACTAATAGCAATTACTTTCCAAAATACTACCTCAAATACGTATTAATTTTTATTAACCTAATTATTAAATCACTCGATTTTAAAAGCACTTATAGGGCTTATTGTCCCAAGATAAGGGTAGAAAACTACGCCCTTTTGCAAAGAAATCACTCTAAATTTTTTAACAATGAACACGATTAAAAATTTCTTGACTGTCTGTCTTTTTGCCGCTATAGGAATAGGTATGACTAGCTGTGGCGATGATGATAATATAATTGATGATGATGGAACAACCCCCGTTACCAGTAATTTTGCAGGTGCTGTTTATGCCATGAGTAATGGTAGTGGCCAAGTGGACGGTGCGGTACAGGGAGATAACTGGATTGCGGCTTATGGTAGAGCTGACGATGGTACGCTTTCCCTAATTGATAGATTTCCTACTGGTGGAAGAGGGGGTGATTTTGATGGTGGAGAAGGGCTTGATCCTCTTATTTCTGCTTATGCTTTAAATAAAACCGAAGACAATCAGTTTTTACTAGCTGTAAATGCTGGTTCTAATACCATCTCTGCTTTTTCTATTGAGGAAAACACTTTTGGATTAAGCCTTACTGATAGCGAAGGGACAAATGGTATCGGTCCAAATAGTATTGCACACACAGGGGCTTTAGGTCCTGATGGCGTGAATGGATTGG
>CAZXYA010000264.1:0-12123 GCA_964644655.1 uncultured Saprospiraceae bacterium
ATTGTCAGTAGTGATTTTAATTTTAATTGTCATTTTAATTTTAATTCATTCCTTACACCCCTAAGTCGTCACAATAAAACTTAAATAATTATGAAAATTCAAATCACCCTACTATTATTTATTCTAAGTTTCCCAATTAATTTAAACGCTCAAACAAAAATAGGGACTGTAGCCAGCAATGCCTTCCAAAACATGATAGATAAAAACTATCCTGCTGCTATTCAAAATTTTGGCTATTTAATACAATCACCTCATTATACTCAATTAGAAAAAGTCAATAAAAAAGGAAGGACTACCAGAATTAAGGCATTAGCTATTTTTCATTATAATTATGCTTCTGCACTAGCATCTTCTGGAAAATACGAGGAAGGTCTAGCTAGTTTGACTAACATGGAAAAATCTTCCGAAAAACCAGAATTTTTTAGTTTTTTAAAAGATGTTTACAGAGATCGCTTTTTCGATAATTCAGTAGACTATAAAAATTTTGATGAGGGCTTTAAAGCCTTTGATGATTTTCCGAATATTGCCTATGATGTCGCCCCTGTTTTAACAGCAAGAGGACTTTATGAAAAAGCAGCAAATATTTATACTAAAGCTTTAAAGAAAGATAAATCTAGTAGCAATTATTATTATATGGGCATGATTCATAAAAGCATGGGCAAAGAAAAAGAAGCCAAAAAATTATTCAAGAAAGGACTAGCTGCTTTTCCTACTAAAAAAAGCCCTGATAATTGTTCTTATCAAAGCATTCATATTTTATTGCTTTATGAAATGGGGCAACCTGCTGAAGCCAAAAAAATAGCCACCGAAGTACTAGCAAATAACCCACTTGATTTTTGTGCCAAAGAAAATTTAGCAAAATTAAAGTTTCTGACCAAAGATTATGAAGGGGCCGTTATTGATTATCAAGCATTAGTCGAAGAAAATCCACTTTTTGAAAATGGTTTTTTACGTATCGTTCAAAGTTATAAAGAATTGGGACAAGTAGAACGGGCTTTAACTATGCTGAATGATTTGTTGGAACTCTATCCCAATTATGCGATGGTTTTGACAGAACGGGCTAGTATTTTAAGTCAGAAAGGCATGACTGAGGAGGCGAAAGTAGCTATTAATAAAGCTAATCAATTAATGCCTAATCATCCTTTGATTCAGGAAATGAATACAACAATACAATCGAAATAAATAAAAGCATTCAAGTTAATTGAAATGATACACCTAGCGAGAAAAAACATCCAAAACTTAAAACCTTATTCCTCTGCTCGACACGAATTTAAAGGAACAGCAAAAGTCTATTTAGATGCCAATGAAAATCCTTTTAATAATGGCATGAATCGCTACCCCGACCCAATGCAATGGAAGGTTAAAGAACCTTTGGCAAAAATAAAAAGAGTCCAAGCCCAAAATATTTTTTTAGGTAATGGTAGCGATGAACCTATTGATTTATTAATGCGAATTTTTTGTGAACCAGGCATTGATAATATCATCACTTTACCACCTACTTATGGCATGTATCAAGTGAGTGCGGATATTAATAATGTGGAAGTCAAAAAAGTCAATTTAACAACGGATTATCAGTTAGATGTTCCCGCTATTTTAGCTGCAGTAGACGAATATTCTAAAATATTATTTATTTGTTCGCCTAATAATCCAACGGGGAATAGCATTGACAGAGCTGACATTGAGACGCTAGTACAGCAATTCAAAGGCATAGTCGTTATTGATGAAGCCTATATTGATTTTTCTAGTGAAGAAAGTTGCATTGATTTTATTGAAACTTATGAGAATGTAGTAATATTGCAAACTTTCTCCAAAGCCTGGGGGATGGCCAATATTCGCCTAGGCAAAGCCTTTTCCAATACCCAAATTATTGACTTGCTAAATAAGGTCAAACCACCTTATAACATTAGCGAACTAACGCAAAAAGCGGCATTATTAGCTTTTAAGCATCAAGCTAAAGTTAAGGAATCCGTTGCGACTATTCTAAGAGAACGTTCTCGCTTAGAAGATAATTTAGCGCGCTATGATTTTGTGGAAGAAATCTATCCTTCTGATGCTAATTTTCTCTTGGCTAAAGTAGCTGAACCAAACCGTTTGTATGATTATTTAGCAACAAGAGGCATTGTTGTTCGAAATCGTTCTACGGTTACTTTATGTGAGGGATGCTTGCGGTTTACTGTTGGGCAGCCTAAGGAGAATGATAGTTTGTTGAAAGCTATGAAACGGTGGGAAACGGTGCGATTGCAGGCTACTATTTGAGCTTTTTTGACGAGTGTAGTTTGATTTTTACCACAAAGAAACAAAGGACACATAGTTCACAAAGCTTTTTGACGAATGTGGTTTGGTTTTTACCACGAAGAAACAAAGGACACAGGTTCACAAAGCTTTTTGACGAGTACAGTTTGGTTCTATCAAAAGAAATAATATTTAACTTATTAATTGAAAACTATGAGATTACTAAACAATATTTGAATGACTTGACTTATCAAGTTCTCGGTGCAGCGATAGAAGTACATAAAGAAATGGGCAGCGCACTAACAGAACCTACTTACCATAAATGTATGGCAAGAGAATTTTATATAAGAGGAATAAAATATGAATCTGAAAGGCAGGTGCATGTTGAATATAAAGGGTTAAAACTCAAAGACCCTTTAAGATGTGACTTCTTAGTGGAAGATATTTTAGTCGTCGAACTAAAAGCCGTTAGTGCCATTTTACCAATCCATGAAGCACAGGTAATTAGTTATATTGAATTGCTAAAAAAGCCAAAAGGAATACTTATCAATTTCCATGTAAGGAATATAACTTCTGAAGGAGTTAAAACCTTCGTAAATAAATATTTTAGTGAATTACCAGATGTATAAATAGTTATAGTTAATTCATCCAAAACCAATTATAAAATCTATTTTTTGGCAGGTATTCCTCTTTAAAACGTAAACTATACTCGTCAAAAAAACTTTGTGCCCTTTGTGAACTTTGTGGTAAAATAAAGATGATAGCTAATTCATCCAAAACCAATTATAAAATCTATTTTTTGGCAAGTATCCCTCTTTAAAACGTAAACTATACTCGTCAAAAAAACTTTGTGCCCTTTGTGAACTTTGTTCCTTTGTGGTGAAATAATAAACTATATAGTGAAAAAATTACTCTTATTAGACCGTGACGGCACCATCATCGAAGAACCACCATCTGACTACCAAGTAGACAGTTTCGAAAAACTAGACTTTTTACCAAAAACACTTAAATACCTAGGTAAAATAGCCGAAGAATTAGATTATGAATTGGTGATGATTACCAATCAAGATGGTTTGGGAACAGCAGTTTATCCAGAAGATACCTTTTGGGGTCCACATAATTTAATGCTAAAAGTGCTAAAAAGTGAGGGTATTGAATTTAAAGAAGTCGTCATTGACCGAACTTTTGCCAAAGACAATGCCCCTACTCGTAAGCCCAATACTGGTCTGGTTACGCATTATATGAATGGAGATTATGATTTAGAAAATTCTTTTGTAGTCGGTGACCGATTAACCGATATTTTATTAGCTAAAAATATGGGTGCAAAAGGGATTTTAATTGGAAAATCTTTTGATGAATCGGATGACCACATGGCTAGAGGCATTGATTTAAAAGATACCTTGGCGCTAAAAAGTACGAGTTGGCAGACAATTTATGAGTTTTTAAAACTCCCTGCCCGAATTGGTAAAGTTCAAAGAATCACCAAAGAAACAGATATTTATATCGAGTTAAACTTGGATGGTACAGGGCTTTGTAATAATGATACAGGTTTAGGCTTTTTTAATCATATGTTAGACCAATTAGGGCGTCATTCTAATTCTGATTTAACGGTTAAAGTCAAAGGGGACTTACATATTGATGAGCATCATACCATTGAAGATACGGCTTTGGCTTTGGGCGAAGCCTTTATTCAAGCATTAGGCAATAAAATGGGGATTGAACGCTATGGTTTTTGTTTGCCTATGGATGATTGTTTGGTCAATGTAGGAATTGATTTTGGTGGTCGACCTTGGTTGGTTTGGGACGCAGATTTTAAACGAGAAAAGATTGGCGATATGCCTACTGAAATGTTTTATCACTTTTTTAAATCCTTTTCAGATACAGCTAAGTGTAATTTAAATATTAAGGCAGAAGGCAAGAATGAGCATCATAAAATAGAAGCTATCTTTAAGGGTTTTGCAAAAACTATTAAAATGGCGAAGCGGCGGGATATTGAGAATATGCAGTTGCCTAGTACTAAGGGGGTTTTATAATGATGAATGTTAAATGATGAACGATGAATCTAACAATAATAGACTATAACGCAGGCAATACCCAATCGGTCATTTTTGCCTTAAATAGATTAGGTATTGAACCTATTTTAACCGACGATTTTGAAGCTATTCAAAAAGCAGATAAAGTCATTTTTCCAGGCGTAGGGGAAGCGAGTACCACGATGGCTTTTTTACAACAAAAAGGATTAGATAAATTGATTCCTCAGTTAAAGCAGCCTGTTTTGGGTGTTTGTTTGGGTATGCAATTAATGTGTGCGCATTCGGAGGAGAATGACACGACTTGCATGGGCATTTTCTCAGAAAAAGTAAAATTATTTCAACCAGACAATGGACAGAAAGTACCACATATAGGTTGGAACAATATTACCAATCTAAAGTCAGGTATTTTTGATACAAGCTTGGAAAACGAACGGGTTTATTTTGTCCATAGTTACTATGTAGAACAAAGTGATTATACGGCCGCAGTAGCAGATTATTGCCAGCCTTTTAGTGCAGCCTTACAAAAGGATAATTTTTATGCAACGCAGTTTCATCCTGAGAAATCAGGGAAGGTTGGCGCTAAGATTATTGAGAATTTTATAAACCTTTAAGAATAGAGAACAGAGAATAGAGCGCAGAGATTTTCACCAATCAAATGCCATCTCTACTCTCTATTCTCTACTCTCTCATCTAAAAAGAGAATGCAAATCATACCAGCAATAGACATCATAGACGGCAAATGTGTCCGACTAACCCAAGGCGATTATAGCCAAAAGAAAGTATATAATGAAAATCCACTAGAAGTTGCCAAAGAATTTGAAGGGGCAGGTATAGAACGTCTACACTTAGTCGATTTGGATGGCGCAAAAGCCAAGCATATTGTCAATTGGAAAGTCTTAGAAAAAATTGCTACTAAAACCAGTTTAAAAATAGATTTTGGTGGTGGCTTGAAAACAGATAAAGACGCAGAAATTGCCTTTAATTCTGGTGCTTTACAGATAACGGGTGGCAGTATTGCTGTCAAGGATAGAGACACCTTTGAAGGTTGGCTAGAAAAATATGGCAGCGATAAAATTATTCTTGGAGCGGATGTTAAAAATGAGCAAATTGCGATTAGCGGTTGGCAAGAAACAACTTCACTAAACCTATTTGATTTTTTGACTGATTATACGGCTAAAGGCGTCAAATATATTATCTGTACCGATATTGCCAAGGATGGTTTATTACAAGGAACATCCGTCGATTTATACAAAAAGATTCGCAGTCAATTCCCTAATTTACAATTAATTGCTAGTGGCGGTGTCACTTCTATGGCAGATATGGAGGCTTTGATTGAAATTGATTGCTATGGTGTCATTATTGGAAAAGCCATTTATGAAGGGAAATTAAGTGTTCAAGAATTAGTGGCTATGTAAATCTAAACGTCCATTAAAATCTTGTTTTCAAGGTAATCCATTATCATTGAAGTATGCAACCATTTCATGGTTAAAATCACTATTCTTTTGATAAATCATTTCTTGAATTCAAAAAATTAAGATGAAAAAAATTAACTACTATTGCTTACTTTTTTCTTTTTGTATTTATTTCGCATGTAATAATAATTCGCTTTTAGAGCAAGACGACTTTAGGATAGAAGTTGATTGTAGATTGGATTATCCTGATGATACTAATATAAGGTTAGCAAGCGTAAATAATAATGCTTATAGTTTTGAAGTGTTGGATGGAAATCTACAATTAGTAGAAATAAAAGACTCAGGTGTAGTAGTCGAATATGTATATGTAAACAATAAAGTTATCCAAGAAAAACAATATCAATTACCTAGCAATGAGTTGTCACAGGTAGAACAGACCATTTATGATGACAAAGGCTTCCTAAAAGAACAATTACTCTATCAAAAAAACACAAATTTTGCTAACAGTAGGAGGATTTTATATGAAACAGATGAAAAAGGTAGAAGAATAAGGGAAGAACATATATTTCCAGAAGTGCCCTCATTTAATATGGGTTTTCATACTTATGAATGGGATGATTGCAATATTAAAAAAGTACAATATTTTGATGTGAACGGAGAGAAAGGATTTGAAATAAATTATTTTTACGATGACAAACTCAATCCATATAATCTGCAACCTTTAAGAACTTCAGGATTTGCTACGCTTTCTAAAAATAATATTTTGATTAGCGAACATATATTATTAAACAATCCTGATTATATAGGTTTTACATTTACAGAGGAAAATACCATCTTTGAAAATCAGTATGAATACGGTGAATTCAATTTACCTATAAGAAAGGTAAATGCTTATAATGTAGTCCGCAATTATAGCTACAAAATTGATTAATCTATTTCTAAAAATGCTTGCAAAAAGAATTGTCCCCTGCCTAGACATTAAAGATGGCAGAACGGTAAAAGGCGTTAATTTTGTAAATCTCAGAGATGCAGGCGATCCTGTAGAATTAGGCGCAGCGTATAGTGAAAAAGGGGCAGATGAATTGGTTTTTTTAGACATTACCGCTACCCATGAAAAACGGAAAACCTTAGCTGCTTTGGCTAAAAATATTGCTCGAAATTTGAATATTCCGTTTACAGTCGGTGGTGGTATTGGCAGTATCGAAGATGTAGATGTTTGTTTGATGAATGGAGCGGATAAGGTGAGTATTAATTCTGCGGCAGTTCGCAATCCTGCGTTGATTGATGAACTATCTTTGCAGTTTGGTAATCAATGTATCGTCGTAGCAGCGGATGCTAAATTCATCAATAAGGAATGGATTATTCATGTTTCAGGAGGTCGCATCCCAACAGAGCGAAAACTCTTTGAATTCACCAAAGAAATGCAAGAAAGAGGCGCTGGTGAAATCTTGTTTACTTCTATGGATCATGATGGCACAAAGGCTGGATTTGCGATTGATGCCCTCGCTCAATTATCTGATAATTTGGATATTCCGATCATTGCTTCTGGTGGTGCTGGTACAATGGCACATTTTGAAGAAGTTTTTACTAAAGGGAAGGCGGATGCTGGTTTGGCGGCTAGTATTTTTCACTTTGGAGAGATTGAAATTTCGGATTTGAAGGAGTATTTGACTGGTAAGGATATTGTGGTTAGGTAATTTCCCCAACGGATTTCTATTCCCAACGGATTTTTATGGGAAGTTAAATCGCTGGTTATTACCCAGCGCCATTTTGAAAATTATAAATTGAAAATTATAAATGAATTTTACGATAAATCAACTAGATTTCCAAAAGAACAACGGCTTAATCCCTGTCATTATTCAAGATAATCAGACCAATAAAGTATTGATGCTCGGTTATATGAATGCCGATGCTTTAGAAAAGACTTTGCTAGAAAAACGAGTTACTTTTTTTAGTCGTAGCAAACAGCGGTTGTGGACAAAAGGTGAGTCCTCAGGTAATTTTCTAAATTTAGTCAGCATTGCCAAAGACTGTGATAAGGATACCCTCTTGGTCAAAGCCAATCCAGTTGGCCCCGTATGCCACACAGGGGCAGATACTTGTTTTGAAGAAACCAATCGAACGGATAATTTTTTATTGCATTTAGAAAAGGTGATCCAAGATCGACGAGATAATCCTTCTGGTAAGTCTTACACTACGTCTTTATTCAAAAAGGGTATTAATAAAGTCGCTCAGAAAGTAGGAGAAGAAGCCGTGGAATTAGTCATTGAGGCAAAAGACAATGATAAAGATTTATTTATGGGAGAAGCAGCAGATTTAATGTATCATTATTTGGTCTTATTGGCCGCTAAAAACTATACTTTAGAAGAGGTTATTGACGTCTTAAAAAGTCGGCATCAATAAAATGATGAAAGATGAATTTGTACAGGTGAAAATATTGTCATTACAATCAATTCATCATTTATCGTTCATCATTCATAGTTAACTAAAGGTTATCCATTAAAATCTCAAAGGACTGCTTTTCATAACCTTTAGGAATACGACCGATCTCAGAAGAATTGGAAGGACCAGTAGGATCTACGATATAAAATTTCTTGCCTTTGTAGCCAATAGAAGGGCCTATAGGCTCATCTAATGCAACTGCTACGGTTAAGTGGTCTGGAAAAGCGACAATAATCATCGGCAAATCTAGCAGTGCTTCTACTAAGCCAAAAAACACAGCGGACCGATCTTCGCAGTCTGAGTAAGGGTAGAAAAAAACTTCCTCTCTAATCATTGGTTTGCTTCGACCAAAATAAGCTTCATCTTCTTTATAGGTAAAAGCTGAACGAGTGAAAGTGGCTAAAACCTTTAAAGCTTCTATAGTCGATTTACCTTTTATAATTTTTTGTAATTGTGGCAATAAGCTTTTTTGTAATATTGGAGAAAATGGTGTTTCCAAATAATTGGTCTCCCCTATTACTGGATATTTCTCCATAACCTTTACCAAGGTTTCATCACATTGAACCGTTACTTCGTAGTTGGTCATTTCCCATTCAAAATCAAATTTCTTTTGCTGTTTATTAGGCGTCAGTTCGGGTAATTGGGCTAAGGAAAAAGAAAAAGGTTGCCCATGAGGCGTTGCTAAGAAATTCAACATATAGACGCCTCTATTAGTAGAAGTATGCTTATATTGCATCTCTGTTAAGCCCACAAATTTATTGCCTTTGTCTTCAATCAAAGGGGTTTCGTAAATATTTTCTAGTGTTCGGACATAAATAAAAGCATCATTTTTCAAGAAAGCCAAACGAGTATCATATCCTAATTTTGATAATAAAAACCAAGTGACCAAAGTCTTTCCTTTTCTAGCACTTCCCTTATAAATTTCAGCAACCGTTTTTTGTGTTAATTCATATAATAACCAATCATTCAAAACTAATCGCTGCTGCTGCTTTTGTAAATCCTTGACCAAGGATTCATACGCTGCATCTTCTAATGCTTCATAATAACGCACAATATTTTGTTCGTCTAATTTACCAGAAAAGGATTGTTTAATATCCGAATCATAAGAAATACGGATTTGTTCACTATAAAACTCGATGGAAAGCGTTTCTTCGTTGGCATTTTTCCATAAAAAAGAAAAACAAAAAGGGAGTATAAGGAAAGCTAATAGTAGCTTAAATGACGTCTGCATATATTGGGTAATTGTGCTAAAAGATAGTTTGGTTCCTAATCAGTAAACTTCTGCGCAAAAGTGGCAGAAAGTTCAATTTTCAATTTAGAATTGAAAAATGAAGCAAGAAACTCCCTAAAAAAAGCATTAAATAATTTCAAGGCTTGGATTAGTTGTAGATGCCTTTTGAAAATTGAACATTGAAAATTATGGTACTGGCTTCGCCAGCTTAGGAATGAATCGTAAATCCTATGTAATTCCAAACGCTTTTAATACTAAAATATTCCAAATTTAAAGAAAGAATTCAAAAGAAAAGGAGTAGGGAATGAATTAAAATTAAAATAACAATTAAAATTATTACTGACAATCAATAAGTTGCAATTTTAAAATGTAAAGTTATTTTTGAAACCTTCCTAGAAGAGAATTATTAAAAAAAGTTGCTGGCTGCTCAAGAAAATTATAAAGGGAAAGTTCTTCCGTCTTGAGGGTAAATAAGTGTTCGGATTGTTTTTTCTCTAAAATCTAAACAACCAGCATAACCACCTGTATATTAAATATAAAAGGGGCTTATTATAGGGGGAAAAGGGGTAAGAATTGATATTCAATTGAAAATAGTCACAGAATAGGACTTAAATGAAGTAGCATAAACTATTCGAGAGTCAAAGATAAAAAATAAAATGATGCTATAGCTATAAAAGGTTACTTTTCTATGATTTTTCTATCCAATATTTTTTACGTACATTTTATTCTTTATGAGAAATTAAAACATAATTATTATTCATAATTGTAAAAAGTAAATTTAATATTTTTCAAAATCATCTAATATAAAAATTAATGATAATAATCTTTGCATTCTTATTTTAGCCTGTCATAAATAACTATTTTTAGATTTGTTTTTAATTTTAAAAATAAATTCAAGTAAGTAGCTGGACAAAATTATCTTTATATTTCTTTTGACAGGATTTCAGGATTGACAGGATTTAACTCATTGAAAATCAAAATCATGTAAATCTTGTAATCCTGTCTGAAAATTAAAACTAATTATGTCTGAGTACTTATAAAAATTTATTGGGAAATTACACTTTGGGTTAAAAACAATTCATTAACAAGCTCTAATGTAGAAAACTGATAATAAAATTTTCAGGCTAGGCTATTCCAGAACATGCGATGAATAAAATTCCAAGAAAAGAAGAAGGCAAGGGGCTTGGGGAGGAGGGCGGAGATGAGATTAATCAGTTTTAAAAATTAACGGGAATACCACTCAACTATTACTATTAAGACAGGTCAAAATGTCTGCTTTAGAATAATTTCATATTATTTAAATCGAGAATAGCTATAATTTTTATGCTTTGAATTCTATTGATGATATTAATGACTAATTTTGACAATTATCTATAATTACAATTTGTAAAATCATTAAATTTAATAAGAATGAAATATGCCTATATTTTTTTTATCACATTACTACTTATAGGATGTGAAAACACAAATGAGTCTTCAAGTAATGAATCTAATGTGATTGAGGAGAAAGTTATAGAAACGGTTGTTGAACCTACTGCATCTGCAAGTCAAATGCCTACAGAAATGACAAAAGAGGTAATGGCTGATATGAAAAAAGAATTAGAGCAGTTGGATATGCCCGAAGAAGAAAAAACTACATTCATCAAAAAGGTAGAAAAAAACATGAAGAAACCTGCTAAGCCGCCAGTTGCCAAAATAGAAAAGCCAACTAAAGTTGCAAAAGCAAAAGAAGTCGTAACAGAAGCTACCAATGCAAAAGCAAAAGAAGTCGTAACAAAAGCTACCAATACAAAAGCAAAAGAAGTCGTAACAGAAGCTACCAATGCAAAAACAAAAGAAGTCGTAACAGAAGCTGCCAATGCAAAAGCAAAAGAAGTCGTAACAGAAGCTGCCAATGCAAAAGCAAAAGAAGTTATTGAGGAAAAAGTAAAACCGAAAGTGGCTATAGATAGCTCTCCAAGAAATTTTATAAATAAGGAATATACTGTAAAAGGTAATTGGTCTATACAAAAAGAAGGAGATAAAACGTATGTTAAGTTACATTCTAATTTTAAAACTAAGAACGGACCCGATTTAAAAGTTTTTTTACATAACAGTACAATTCAAACGGTTTCTAGTAAAAATGCATTAAAGGGTTCTGTTTTATTAGGGGCTCTAAAATCCAATAAAGGAGAACAAAAATATTTGGTTCCCAACAACATCGATATCACTAACTATAAATCAGTACTAATTCATTGCGAAAAATATACAGTGCTTTGGGGTGGTGGAAAATTGTTTTAGTATTATTGGTAGTGTCTTAAAGTGGTTGATTTATAGTTTGCACGCAGAGAGGGCAGCGTTCGCAGAGGTCTATTATATAATGCTTTATCTCTGCGGTCTCTGAATACTCTGCGTGCTGCTATATCAACTGTTTTGATACACGTCCGTATTATTAACTGATGTTACGCACAAGCACCAAAGGTGCGACATATATTAACATGGGGCGAAAGTCCTACGAAAAATGAATGCGGTATTTTTGTAGGATAGAATATGCGAGACTGTAAACCCGCTACAAAATAATTTAGTTAAAATAAAATATAAATTTTCAGAATAATTCTTAATTTTAACTTTCACATCATTTCCTAACGATAAAACCATAATTTCATGAGTGCGCCTTTAACAATGACACCAGAAGTCCAGCAACAAACGAAGGAGATAAAACGACTTTTTGACTTACAGCAAAAAAGTCAATTTAAAGTAGGCAATACAACTGCTGCTCAACGAATTAAAAAAT
>CAZXYA010000265.1:0-12110 GCA_964644655.1 uncultured Saprospiraceae bacterium
GGTTTTTGTTGTACTACAAAAAATATTAGACTGTTTTCTGTCAAGAACTACTTAAGTGGTTCGCTAAATGTAAAGATTAAAAGAATTTTTACATTTAGTATTTGTTAAAAATGACCCTTTCCAAACATTTCTAGACTTTATATAGTTAACAATATTGAAGTTTCTATTTAATCAGAAATAACCAACTATTTAAATCCATGAAAATAGGCATTGTTTGTTATCCGACTTATGGAGGAAGTGGCGTAGTGGCTACAGAAGTTGGACTAGGTTTAGCTAGACGAGGGCATCAAGTCCATTTTATTACCTATAAGCGCCCTGTTAGATTATCTCCTTTTCATGAAAATGTATTTTTCCACGAAGTAGCCGAAGCGGATTATCCCTTATTTGAATATCCACCTTATGATACTGCTTTAGCAAGTAAAATGGTTGATGTAGTCAAGTATGAAAATTTGGATTTATTACATGTTCATTATGCGATCCCCCATGCAGCTGTAGCTTATATGGCGAAGAAAATTCTTTTGACAGAAGGTCGTTACGTACCTGTAATCACAACGCTGCACGGAACAGATATCACTTTGGTTGGTAAGCATCGAACTTTTGCTCCTGTTGTCGCTTTTTCCATTAATAAATCGGATGGGGTAACCGCAGTATCTGAATATTTGAGCCGTCAAACTAAAGAACATTTTGATATAAAAACGAATATAGAAGTCATTTATAATTTTATTGACTTTGATCGTTTCAAAAAGGTAGACAAGGACCATTTTAAGAAGTTAATAGCACCTGATGGAGAACGAATTCTAACGCATGTTTCTAACTTTAGAAAAGTCAAAAGAGTAGAAGATGTCATAGAAGTTTTTAAAAGAGTCTATCAAGAGGTGCCGAGTAAGTTATTATTAATTGGCGATGGGCCTGAGCGACAAAATTTAGAAGAATTGTGTAGAGAAATTGGCCTTTGCCATGAGATTCGCTTTCTCGGTAAACAAGATGCCGTAGAGGAATTATTAGCGATTTCTGATTTATTTATCATTCCTTCCGCTAATGAAAGTTTTGGTCTAGCAGCCTTAGAAGCAATGGCTTGTGAAGTACCCGTTATCTCTTCTAATGTTGGTGGCTTACCAGAAGTCAACATTCATGGAGAAACAGGTTTTTTAAGCGATGTAGGAGACGTAGACGAAATGGCAGAAAATGCCATTCGTATTTTAAAAGATGAAAAAGTCTTACAAGAATTTAGAAAAAATGCCTTGGCACAAGCAAAACGATTTGACATCAAAGAGATTTTGCCAAAATATGAAGCTTATTATGAGCATATTCTAAAAACAGCCGTTTATGCGCATCAGGAAAAGGAAGTAGAAAGGGAGATGTAAAATAGTAGGCAGTAACATAAAAAAGCAGATGGAGTGATTTATAGTTGCTGGTTACTATAGAACAGAACAACTAACTAGCAACCTGCAACTAGCAACTAGTAGCCTTTTATTTATTCAAATCCCACCGATAGTGCATAAATTTAACTTCTGCATCCTTACTAATATCAATATCGACATAAGGATTGACAAATGAAATCAGATTTTGTGATCGTGCTTTTCCTCCAAAAAGACGACTAAAAAAACCTTTATTCGTAAAGTCTGTACTATACCATTTCATAATACTAGACAAAACAATTTTGTCTTTGCTAACGATATTATTTTTTCGTTTATCATTAAAAAATAATCGTGTTTGTTCTTCCAATTGTTCCTCTAATCGTTCTGGAAAAAATGCTTCATTCCGCAATCTAGGGCAAGAGTAAGAAGCACAATTAACCGCAAAATGAATGCGTGGTTCCTTAAATTTCTTTCGAATAATATCATGCTCAATATTATTTAAATCGTATTCCTTTCCTTCAATATTAATGAATTTAATATCCCAGACACTATTGATAAAAGGAATACCACTTTTGATATCTTTGATACTTTTGGTTGGATAATTATCTAGAATTAGTTGGACTGTAAAAGCATTATAGGCATTAATCCAATAAGCCAATTGTTCTTTTTTAGACCAATTGTTATTAGGGTGATTATTTTGCAGCAGCGTTATATAGGCATCGAACTGTGTTTTATCTTGAATAAATCCTTCATAATTAACGCTTCCTTCTTTCGTTACATGTTTTTGTAATAGGCTATCAAAACCAGCATGACTAATAGGTTGGGAGGAAGAAGAGACATTACTAGTGCTACAATTGAATAATCCAAATAATAATAACAAACTCATGAATTTTAATAGATTTTGCATAAAGGCGTTTTTCCTTATTTTTTGTCAAAACATCTATGGCTAAAAAAGTAAGTTAGATGACATAATAAGATAAAGATATAATTTCTTTTTTGTTCAAAAGAAAATCGTCTTATCAAAGACGTATTTTTTTAAAAAAATGCAAATAAATTTTTTCTACCAACTTTACCTATCCATTCGCACTATCTTCTAAACTGTTCAGGGGCCTCCAGCACCGCTTTTAATTGGGCTAATACTGCTTCTTTGGTTTGTCTTTTACAATGTTTAATAGCAATATTAATGGCTATGCCAATGACTTTACTTTTGGGATAACCAATTGCTAATAAATCTTTTTGTCTTAATTTTAATTTTTTTGCCAAATCCTGTTTTTTGATGAAAGTATGGTGATTTTTGTTTCACCTTGATTTTTATAATAACGTTATACCAAATCAATTTTATGAGTAAAGAGTTCCCTTAGCGCTTATTTAATAAATACTAAGAAATAGCATTTTTCTAGAATTAGTCATTTTGAATTACGGTACTAAATGAACTTAAATAACTAAATGGTAGAAAAAATTGGTAGACTATGTCGTAGTGGTGAATAGTCCCCCTACTAGCACATTTCCTTTATTGACAAAAAAATAGTAACTTGTAACTTTATTCTTTAAATAATACCACTATCATACATAAACCTTTCTCCCCCCAATTATTCATAGGTTTATCCCCAAATTCCACTATCAACAAATAATACCTACTTATTAGTCAAGTCCTCCTGATTTGATTAACAAACACTACAAAAACAGAACTATGAACTTGGCAAAAGCAATGGGGCTTTTCCTCACTTTTCTATGCTATGCGACCTGTCTGACCAGCCAATCTATTTTCATCAACGAATTTATGGCATCTAATGAAGCAACCATCTCCGACGAAAATGGAGAGTTTGACGATTGGGTAGAAATTTATAATGCAGGGACTACTCCTTTTGACCTTGGTGGAAAGTATGTGACAGATAATCTTTCTGAGCCCAATCAATGGCAGATTCCTAGCGACAATCCTAGTCTGACAACTATTCCAGCGGGTGGCTATTTACTACTTTGGTTTGATGGAGATGAAGACCAAGGAATATTGCATGTGGCTCCAAAATTAAGTGGTGGTGGAGAGCAAATTGGCCTTTATGATAGCGATGGTAGTACGCCACTAGATACTTTAACTTATGATGAACAAACCAAAGATATTTCAGAAGGTCGCTTTCCAAATGGTAGTAGGACCTTTGTGAAATTCTCGGTGCCTACACCAGGGGTGGAAAATAGAGAGCCAGCATCAGAAGAAGTTGATAGCCCTACTTTTTCACAAACAGGTGGTTTATATAACGCGTCTTTGTCGTTAGCCATCAATACAACAACAACTGATGCTAGTATTTATTATACAACTGATGGAAGCGATCCTGATGAAAGCAGTTTATTATATAATGAACCTATTTTGATAGATGCCTCGCAGGTCATTCGGGCAAAAGCCTTTAAAATGGGTGCTACGACTAGTGGCACTATTACTCAAACTTATTTAATTAATACCAACCATACTTTTCCAATTGTTGCTATTTCAGGCAATCCAGAAAAATTCTTTGGGGAAGCAGAAGGATTATTTCCCAATTTTGAGGAAGATATAGAAGTGCCCTTAAACGTAGAATTTTATGAAACCGATGGTACCTCTGGATTTAATCAAATGCTTGAGATAGAAGTTCAAGGTTCGGCTAGTGCCATGTTACCCCAAAAGTCATTGGCAATGAAAGCAAAAGGTAGTTTAGGGAGTGCTACGATAGACTATGCTGTTTTTCCTAATGAAGACCTAGACAAATATAGAAGTTTGACCTTAAGAAACTCAGGTCAAGATTGGGAATACACCCTATTTCGAGATGCTTTAGAAAGTGATTTAGTAGCCAATTTGAATGATTTACAGGTAGAGATTGAGGCACCCAATTTAGACGACCAAGCCTACCGACCAGCCATTGCTTACTTGAATGGACAATATTGGGGAATTTATAATTTAAGAGAGCGTTCGGATAAACGGTATATTAAAAATAGATACGATTTAGCGGACGATGAGATTGATTTGTTAGAAAATTTAGACGAAGCAAAAGAAGGAGATTTTGCGGCATGGAATAGCTTAGACAATTTATTAAGATCCAAAACATTTACGGACGAAGCGGGATTAAATGAATTGGCAAATTTAGCTGATTTAGATAATTATATGGATTATATGATTCATAATATCTTCTTGGATAATACAGATTGGCCTGGGAATAATTACTTGCGTTGGCGAGAACGTAGTTCGACAGGAAAATGGCGTTGGATGACCAAAGATTTGGATTATGGGTTTGGTTTTTTAGAATTGGATACCGAGCATTTTAATACGGGTAATCCCAATGTCAATTCGTTGGATAGATTACTGAATCCTACTTTCTTTTTTCCAAATCCTGAATGGGCAACTATTTTATTCAATCGCTTGATGGAAAATCCAGTTTGGAAAACGCAATTTATCAATCGAATGGCAGATCAATTGAATGTCTTATTTACCAAAGAAAGAATACTCAATAAGATTGATGCTTTTCAAGCGACCTATCAGCCAGAGATTAATCAGCAGAATCAAAAATGGCAAAATGTCTGGACTTGGAATCAAGATATAGATATATTACGACGATTTGCGGAAGGTAGAACCGCAGCAGTAAGAAATCATTTTACAGAAAGCTTGCCTGAGGTAAGGGGTCAAGCTAATGTAGCTTTAAATGTGCTTCCTGCTGAAGGTGGGCAGATAAAGATTAATACCATTACTGCTAATCAAAATGGAACGGCTTGGACAGGTGTTTATTTTACAGGCGTAGACTTACCAATTCAAGCCATTGCAAAGGAGGGATTTAGATTTGTAGGATGGTCTGCCAATATAGATGCTACAGCAGCAAATACGACAATTAACTTAAATGGCGACCTCAATATTACCGCTATTTTCGCCCCCGAAGGAGATACGACCAATGCACCACTTAATCAAGTAATTGATTTTCCAGAGATAACAGATAAAAGTAGTACAGATGCCTCTTTCGAAGTCGTCGTCAACGCAAGTTCTGGTCTACCTGTAACACTAGAAATTATTTCTGGTCCAGCCACTTTATTAGGAAATAGGGTGACTTTAAATGGAGAAGCAGGAACCGTTTTTATGCAAGCCAGTCAAGCTGGAAACGAGCAATATAATGCAGCTACTACGGTTAGTCGTTTTTTTGAAGTAAGTACAATGGATATTATATCGAACCCTCCTACAAGTATGGAATATTGTGAGGGGAAAGGCGAACAACCTTGGCAAGAATACATTGCACAAGTACAATTTAGTGAGATTGATAATAGTTCGGGAAAAGAAGGCTATGGAGATTTTGTAAATCAATCGACAACCATTAACCAAGGAGAAAGCTACTCAATTTCTTTAACTCCAGGTTTTAGTTGGGCACATTATGAAGAAAACTTTAGCGTGTGGATTGATTGGAATCAAGATGGTGATTTTGCGGATGAAAATGAACTAAGCTATAATGGCATTTTTTCGGCTGGGGAAAGTGGAACGCCTGCCACTCCGATTGTAGGCTTAATTAGGGTGCCGAATACAGCTTTATTAGGCACAACTCGGATGCGGATTAGCATGCAAAGAGATAATGCTGCGGAATCTTGCGAGACTTTTGTTTTAGGCGAAGTAGAAGATTATAGTGTACAAATCATGGAGGCAGGAATTATGGCTACTAGTTTAACCGTTGATTGCCCAGCAACGTTGGTATTGACTGCTGAAACTGGTGCGTCTGGTACTATCGCAGCATGGGATATTCCAGCAGTTATAACTGATTGCTCGGAGGGCATTGCTACAATTATTCAAACAAGTGGTTTATCCAATGGTAGTTTTTTTCCATTAGGCAGTTCTCTAATTAATTATAGGATTACAGATGAATGTGGTAATGTCACCACTTGTGAAATTGAAATAAGCGTCATTGAAAATGGGATTTACTGCGAAGCCAAAGGCAATCATCCTTGGCAAGAATACATTAAAAATGTTAGTTTAAATACTTTAGATCATACTTCTTTTAAAGAACAATATGGTGATTTTACCGAGGTATCAACTGATTTGGCAACTGGACAGGAATATGAAATTACATTAACGCCCGGGTTTAGTTTTTTCCAATGGGACGAAGCCTTTCAAGTTTGGATAGATTTGGATGGAAATGGCAGTTTTGCAGAAGCGGACGAGTTAGTTTTTACTGGTATTTATCCCGCACAAATACAAGGAAGCACCCCCGAACCAATAATAGGTACTTTTACCATTCCCAATAATGTGCAATCAATTACTACTAGAATGCGAGTGGTCATGCAAAGAGAAAACCCTGCCGAGGCTTGTGGTGCTTTTGACTTTGGAGAAGTTGAAGATTACACCATAGAAATTAGCCGAGGCAATAATAGTACTTCAAGGAGTAGTTACCTTAATTTTACCGCTTTTAATACTGGTCGAACGGTAGCATTACAATGGTTAACGAATACAGGATGGAAAAACGAACATTTTGAACTAGAAAGAAGTATAGATGGTATTCATTTCGATGTGCTCAAAAAAGTAGAGAATACCAATGAAACAGAGGATTTAGCTTATTATGAGAATATTGATTCACAGCCTATTTTAGGAAATAATTACTATCGAATCAAACAGTTATTTAATGATGGAACTTATAATTATACTGCAACTAAAGTAGTTCCTTTTAATATAGACTTAACGCAATTGACGGTCTATCCTAATCCGATTAAATCCAGCGTTTTTATTGACGGGGTGTCTTTTGTTAATGATCAAACAATAATTGAAATAACGAATCAATTTGGTCAATTAGTAAAAGCAATTAAAATAAAGGAAAAAAGAGATACCCCTATTGCTATTGATTTAAATGATGTACCAAATGGTTTATATGTGCTGACCATTTCAACTGGAGGATTAAAGCCAATTACTAAGAAAATAGTAGTGAGCCGGATGTATTAAACGAGAAAAAGAAAAGGGTCTTTGATAATTTTTGCATTTCTTTCGGTTGGTTGACTTCAGTCAACCCGTAATTACCTTTATATTTTAGACCTTTAGGTTGACTAAAGTCAACCAACCATTTAGCTTTTGCAAAAAATGTCAAAAATCCAAGAAAAGTAATGAAAAAAACTTAATATTTTTTTGCATTTTCGTCAATAAGAAGACTTAATTTTAAAAAATACACTATAAAATAGAAATGACAACTATTTTCATTTATTCTTATTGAAACTAATTTGGTATCAACTTGGCAATTATTTTAACTCACCTAATGAGTTTGATTAACTCAATTTAAATGGACGCCCCTTGATTATTTTAAAATAGGAGATTCTCTCTTTGCTTAATCAAAAGGGCGCCTAATTATTATTACAAATTTAATTTCCAATTTAATTGGAAAATTTATATTATACTATAAATAAACATCAATTGTATTAAAAGTGACACAAGTTAATGAAATAAAAATTAATAGAGCTAAAAAAGAGTTATTTTAAAGATATGGAGTGACTGATAGCAGGAATAAATCAATGGGAGTTAAAAAGTAGGAGAATAATTTTTTTAATTTAATTAGTAACATTATTTTTACAAAATAAAAAAGTAAGACCCAGATTTTTGAGTCTTACTAACAAAGAGAGAATCATTAAAGGATGAACGAATATAATAAAATTTGAGTTATTAGCAGAAAAAAAACTTAAGATAATAAGGTTACTAGCGATACTATTTTTGTCTCAAACATTAAGCATGAGTAAAATCAAAGAGATTTTTACCATAAAAGAATTAGAAAATATTTCTGGCATTAGTGCTCATTCCATACGTATATGGGAAAGACGATTTGGTTTATTTCAGCCAAAAAGAAAAACTAATAATGTAAGAAGATATGGTTTGAGTAGTCTAAAAGAACTATTAAACATAGCTTTGCTTAAAAAGAAAGGGTACAAAATTTCTGAGATCGCTCAGTTATCCAATGAAGAGGTCGTCCAGATACTGCAAGAAACAATGCAGGGTGCGCTAAAAAAAGAAAAAATCTTAGCGCAAATTAAAATAGCCATGTATCAGTTTGATGCCAATTTATTTGAGGAAGTTTACCAAGAGGCATCTGCTAAATATTCTTTTAAAATAATCTTTAGAGAAGTATTCTTTCCCTTTCTACATTTTCTTGGTTTGTATTGGCAAACCAAGACAATTTCTATTGCACACGAACACTTTATTTCAAATTTAATTTATCAAAAATTACAACTTAATATAGCGAATATTAATGCCAAGCAACCCTATATCTCTGATAAAACCTATATCCTTTATCTTCCAGAAGAAGAAATGCACGAAATCAGCTTATTATATTTGAATTATGAACTCAAATTAAAAGGATATCGTACTGTTTATTTAGGAAGATGTGTACCTGTAAATGATTTAAAATATTTGAAAAAAATATTCCCAAAAATAACATGGGTAGCTAGTTTTTCTTTATCTATTAGTTCAGAGAAATTTCAAAATTATTTGGAACAGATACAAAACCTAATTGAAGATAGTCCCCACCATTTTGTTGGAGTAGGAGCAAATATTATCGATACTTATCTAGAGAAACCTTTCAAGAATATCAGATTTTATGCCTCTATGAGACAAGTTTTAGAAATTTTGTCTAAGTAATAATGAATTTTGTTAGACAAAAAACTTATATTTGTATCAACTACAATTTTAGTACTTCTTAAAATACTTAGACAATCAGGTTGAAAATTGATATTAAGTTAGTAAACAGAAGTTAAACAGGAGAATAAATTTTTTCTTTAAAAAGGCAGCTAAATACAATTTAGATAATTGATTATTAGTCATTTACACTATGAATTGCTGACTTCCAATAGTCCATAAAATGGATGGTTTTATTTTTGTTTTCTTATGCTAATTATCTATTTTTTACTGACACTCTAAAATCAAATAGGTCTGAAAAATATATTTTCCAATGGAGAAAGTAAAAACTATTACAATAGAAGAAACCTTTTATACAACAGAACAAATTGCCGAATTACTGGGCGCAAATAAAAAAGTTGTAGAAAAAAAACTTAGAGAAAAAGAAATAATTGGCGCTAAACGATTTGGAAAATGGTTTGTATTACGGTCTGATTTAATAGCATATATTGAGAAGGGGAAAATATAAGAACTATAACAGATACGCATCAAACGGACTCAAAAAATATGGACGCTTCTGTCGTTGCATTAAAGATTGATACAACTATTTTCATTTACTATTTGGTAAACCTCCCTCATTTCTATCAACCACCTTACAAAGAAAAAGTGTTAAGAAAAACTTCTTTACAAAATAAGCTCAAAAAAGAATACGTTTAGATTCCACAAACTGCAATCACACAACTGAGTTTAAGAGCTTGTTGGGAATTTATCTTTTAGGTTAAAAAAGCGCCTTTTTCGCCCTGATTTCGTAAAACTTATTAGCAATAGCTATGGCTATTACTAAGAAATTTTACATCATCAGAACAAAAAATCCATCTTTTTTACCTCCAAAAACAAATCCCCAACAAACTCTAACATAACACCTAAATCTTCCGCTTATAGCCACTTCTACATTTTAGCAATAGGGTCAGCATCATACAATCTTAAAGTCACTTTGTAGACTTATTCAAATCAACTGCTACCCTTATTGATTCATTTATTATCGTTCTTTTTATTGGTTTTTTGGAGAAGAACCTTGTATTTTTTCACCACAAAGAGACATAAAACACAAAGTTCACAAAGTTTTTTTTGACGAGTACAGCTTACTTTTGATTAGAAACTTATAATGTAAAAAACTATTCCGATTAAAATACGGGACAAGTTGTGTGCTATATGAGCTTTGTTTTCTATGTGGTAAAATAAAATACTCCTTAGGCATGCTCTAAATAACTCAATTCCCTAAAAAGACGATAACCAAACAGAAAATATGATAAAGCAAATGCTAGTGGTAGGAGTTTTAGGCTTTTTAATGACGCACCAACTTTTCGCTCAATGTGTTAAAGGGAATTGCCAAAATGGTTATGGTACTTTTAAATATAGAAGTGGGGCGACTTATCAAGGAAATTTCAAAAATGGACAAATTCATGGGCAAGGAATTTTATATTTTTCTAATGGAGATAAATATATTGGGCAATGGAAAAATAGATACCGAGAAGGCAAAGGAAAATTGACTTTTCGCAACGGAGATGTCTATCAAGGCAATTTTGTAAGAAATGAATTTAATGGGCATGGTGTCATAGAATTTGCCAATGGGGACGAATATGATGGTAATTTTAGAGACGGCCAATTTCAAGGGAAGGGAACGATGGTTTATGCCAATGGTAATCAGTACATTGGTCAATGGAAAAACAACCGACGTCATGGTGTCGGTAAATTAATTTTAACGAGTGGAAAGATTAAAGAAGGAGATTGGGAAAAGGATCAATTTTTAGAAGAAACTTATCCAATTGCAGGTGATGTAGTAAGCGATAAAAATCTAAGAAACTGTAACGAAACCTATTGCGAAAATGGAAAAGGTATTTATAATTATCCAGATGGAGCTAGATATATTGGTGATTTTTTAGATGGGAAGCCTGCGGGCCATGGTACTTGTTATTATGCCAATGGCAATAAATACGTGGGGTATTGGCAAAATCATGGACCAAATGGAGAAGGTGTATTTACCTATAAGCACTCAGGTAGAAGCATAGCGGCCCTATGGCGAGATGGAGAAGCCATTCGCCCTTTAGAAACATTAACTGCTGGCACATTGGGAGAGACTATTACCGTGGAAGAAACTGCCGAAGTGAAAATTTGGTCAGTTGTCGTAGGTGTTTCCACTTATGAACACATGCCTGCTTTACGATTTACAGATGATGATGCCTATCGTTTTTATGCCTTTCTAAAAAGTCCAGAAGGTGGAGCTTTGCCTAATAATCAGATTAAGTTATTAATTGATGAAGATGCTACTAGAAATAATATCTTAGCCGCTTTGCAAGAAACTTTATTAAAAGCTGATGAAAATGATGTCATCGTATTTTATTATTCTGGACATGGTTTAGAAGGTTCTTTTATTCCTGTAGATTATGATGGATTTAATAATCGGGTATTACATGATGAAATCAAGCAGGTTTTTGAAAAAAGCCGTGCTAAGCATAAAATGATTTTTGCGGACGCTTGTTATTCAGGGAGTTTATTGGCAATGAAAGGAGTGGTTAATACGACATTAGAAAAATATTATACCTCTTTTAAAGATACCAAAGGCGGCTTGGCATTTTTCACTTCTTCTCAAGGCGAAGAAATTTCTTTAGAAGATGGTGGATTGCGACAGGGTATTTTTACGCATTTCCTAATTCGTGGGTTAAATGGAGAGGCAGATACCAACAATGATAAAATTGTAACGATTAAAGAAATTTCTGCCTTTGTTTCTAAAAGGGTTCAAAAATATACTGCCAAAGTTCAGACACCTGTTTTGACAGGAAATTATGATACAAATATGCCAGTAGCAGTAATTCGGTAATTTACACATATCGAACGGCTAAATAATCAAAAGGGGTTTTAGAAGATGAATAACAGCATTGATTTTTATAAAATTCAATGTTGTTCATCTTCTAAAACCCCTTTAAATTTTAATCAACTTATTTTAAGTTAGCATTCCGTTAAAATAGTAACTTTTTTATGCCCCTTTCGTCCTAAGAATAAGAACTTTCTTCAAAAGAAGAACGAAATAAACTTTCTCTCCCATTCTTTGGTTAGTAAATTACTAACTGATGTTACGCAAAGAAAGTTTATTGAGCACCAAAGGTGCGGCA
>CAZXYA010000266.1:0-12071 GCA_964644655.1 uncultured Saprospiraceae bacterium
GTGCAACCCTTAGTTTTTTAAGAATATCGTTATTTGTTAATCCCATCTTACAAAGGTAGCAGAATTCTGAGGTTTAAAAAATAGCCATAAATTAAAACAGGGCGGTTGTGGAAAACAACCGCCCTGTCTGTGTATCGTCAACCGTCAAGATTTAATTCTTCCGACTTTCGAGTAGTTTATGATACTTATTATTCATGTCTACAAATTTCACTTTAAATTCCTGTACTTTTTGTAGCATTTGCTGATTAGATTGTGCCGCAGATTGATTAATCATTTCTAATTCTTGATTGCGTTCTACAATGCCATCAACCTTTGTTTTTAAATTTGCCAATTCATGATGTGTATCATAATGTTTCTTTTCCCAGTATTTTAAATCTTCCTTAAATTTACTGTTCTGTGCTTTCAAAGATCGAAGATTCGCCACAAAAGCTTTATTATCATTAATTTCTTTGTTTTGTTTTTCAATCGTGCCTGATAAGCGAGCTACTTTTTCTTCCGCTAATTTTAGTTTAGTTTTTACATCTTTAAATTGGCGATTAAAACTTGCACGGTCTGTCGTCCATTCTTTAAGATTGGTTGTATCCTTTTTGTATTTCTCTTCTAGTTTTTTATGTGTTTTTTGTAGGCGATCAAATTCGGTCTTTAATTGCTGTGATTTAGATTTATAGTCTTGTTCACTTGTTTTAAGGGTTGTATTTTGAACGGTTACTGTTTCTAATTCGGTTTTTAAGGCATTCATTTTAGTCGTATGAGTCGCTTCTATTTCTGCCAATTTTCCTTTTGCACCTTGATTTTGTTTCTTTAATCGATTGAGATCTTTTTCTTTTTTAGCGACTTGTTTTTCCAGCGATTGATTCGCTTTATCCACTCTTTTAAAATCGACTTTCCAAGTGCCTTCGGAACGTTTTTTCCAAAACCAGGCGATGGCACCGCCAATTCCAAAGGCTAAAAGTGTGAGTAAAACTAGACTGATGGTAGATATCTTTATCATTTGTGGGAGATTGATGTTAAGAGCCAAGATTTCCTAAATTTTCATCCACGATAGCTATCGGGGTAGTAAATCTACATTTTTTATCCTAAAAGAGATTTACTAAATCTGCTAGATTTAGCAAATCGGGATACTCACCTAAAACGCACTTTTAAGCAAAGAAGATGCTTAAAAAGCAGAAATAATCGGTGGCAAAGGCTGAATTACCCCATTCTCCAACAAAATAGCGACCAAATTAAACCAAGATGTTGCATGGTCTATCACCCAACCATCTCCACTAATCGCAATAGCCCCATGTTCCGCCACCGCCTTATCTGGATTAAAAACCAAGTCAACCGACCAATCATAACCCGCTGCAGCTGCCATTTCCAATAGCCTAACTTTTAAACGCCCACTATTGGAAACAGGCTTATCTAAAAACCAATGTATTTTTTGAACGCCAAATTTTGTCAAAGTCGTACCAATAAGGTCTATAGCTGCCTCTGTCTTTTGCACTCTTTTATAAGACCCATGCACGCCTGCAATATCCCGATAAACACCATCCATCCCTTTGAATAAATAAGCGCCCGATAAAGCCCCTTCTAATAAAATCAATAAATTAAAGCCATCAATAACGACGGCTTGGTCTTGTAAATCTGGAATGGAACAGGCTTTGGCTTTTCTGGATCCTACTGTGGCTTCAGCTACACTCATACGACCTAATGCTTTTTGCTGTCGAGCATTTAGTCGATACCGATTACCGACTAATTGAGTGGCAGATTTTTCGCCGTAGCCTTTGGATAATAGGAAGGAAAGGTCGCTGACCGCTTCGTGGAAGATGGGCTGCCATTTAGGAGCGAAGATTTTGATGTCGTTTGGATGTTGACCCCTGTTTTTGATGGTGGTGGATTTTTTTTATAAATGCTCGAATAAAGTATGGTTTGAAAAAAATTAGCTTAAATCACGGGGTAACGGAAATGTTACCCCCCGTGATATGGCTACTATCACCTCTAACTTCCCTTTACGGGGCGATTTTGAAACGCCTCATACTTTATTCGAAAACTACTGATTTTTTAGGCAGCTAAATTATTTAACCCTATATGTTTTTTTACTTGCGATTATTTTTTTCATTATTTCATTATTCTTGGTAGAATGATACATATGGTCAGCATATTGTTTCATTAAGTTTAAGGATTCTGGACTAGCATTATCTAGACTAATAAAAGTAGCTTGTTCACCAGCAATATTCGCACTAGGAATTCTTAGATATTCTAAGGGGAACTTAGTTTTACCAATTATGGTAGATAAGAAAATATCACTAAATTCGCTCTGACCGATAAGACTTAAATCAAATAAATCATTAGTCCAATCTAAAAAAGAACGTTGCCTTCTTATCATAGGCGCTTGCCCTTTTTTGATATTAAGGCTAGATACTGATAAAATTTGCATATTATCATAAGCCTTATCGTCTCCAACGAAATATCGGATGCCTTCAGTAAAACCAACTAGTGAAGGGTTATTTGCCCATACACCACCATCTAAATATTGGGTATTGTTTTCTTCTTCTATTTGAGCTAATGGAAAATAGGTTGGGGCAGCAGAGGTACTTAATGCGACATCTAAATAACTTAATTTATTATGCCTATTTAAATTTCCTTCTTTATGGTCATACTTGAATAATGCAAATGTACCATGTGTAAAATCATAAGAAGGAATGCATAACAAACAATGACTATCTTGCAGTTTATGTTCACCAAAAAGCTCTGCACCTGCTTTTTTTAGCGGATTATCGGAGTATTTTCCTCTAAATAAAACCTGTCTAAATTTTCGATAAATACTTCTAGGAGATGAAAATATATTAGCGCCATGCTTTTCATAAAAATCACAAACCTCCACCATAGGTATTTTAAGGGAAATTGCAAGTGCTATAATGCCGCCAGTAGATGTGCCACAAACTAAATCAAAACAATCTACTATTCTCAAATTTTCATCTTCATGTTTTTGTTGAAAATTTAATTCAATTTTTTGTAATATTTTAGCAGAATATAATCCTTTAATTCCACCCCCATCAATGGAAAGAATTTTAAAAATTTTAGCAGACATTGAACAAAAATTAAATTGATTATTGATTTTAGGATAGTAATACTACTATTTTCTATTTTTATTTTGTATAATCACGCAAATATAGATGAATAATAATTTTTTGTATAATCTTTATAACATTAATGAAGGGGGTTCTTATTCTAAAAATAGAAATAACCCTTGGTAGCTTGATTTCTTTCGGCATCCTCGATGAATCAAGGTAAACTGAGTCCAAATAAGTCAAAAAGGGTTTTACTTCCCCTTTAAATCCTCTTTTTACAAATAAGTAGTCAGACAAAATTACTTTTATATTTTTGACCTGATTTCTGGATTAACAGATTTCTAACTCCGCAACTTGTTTCCCGTATTTTAATCGGGATTTATCGGAGATATGGCAATATTTGTTGTGCTACATGGAATTTTAAGAGTCATAATTTTTTATAAAACCCTAAATATTCATGTACTCAATAAACTTCAATTTTAAAATTGAATGTATTTCTGTGAATTGAAATTATCATTAAAAACTGACGAGACAAACAAGTTTTAAATATATGCAAGAATCCAAAAAATCAGATTCAGATGTCTATTAAAAACTTAAAATTAATAAAACCCTCAAAAATTCTTTCTAAATTTTTTTAGTATGTCAAACAAACAAAATTCCGAAAATCCAAAAAAGAAAATTAAATCAGCTACACTAAGAAAAAAAATTTTAGGCTTATTGACAAATAATACTAAAAAGTATCTAACACTAAACCAAATAAAAGCTCAGTTAGAAGTAGGTAATAACTTAGATTCATTTTTACATGCTTTAAAGATGTTAGAAGACGAAGGGCATATATCAAATACAGGAAATGGAAAGTATAAAATTAAACAGACAGCAATAAAAGAAATTTATGAAGGCATTGTTCAAAAAAATAAAGATCATAGTGCATACATTATAATAAAAGCGCCTAAGTTAGATATTTATGTTGCTAAAGAAAACCTAAACTCAGCCCTAAACAAAGACAAGGTCAAAATTGAAAGTTGGACTCCAGCACATAAAAAGAAGCCAGAGGGGCTGGTATTAGAGGTTTTAGAAAGAGCTCAGAATTTTTTTGCAGGAGTATTGATTCAAGAAAACTCGACTTACAAAGCCATACTTGATAATAAACACTTACCTATAGTCAAGATTGTAAAACATCAAAATAATCTAGATGCAAAAATAGGAGATAAAATTTGGATTAAAATAATCGATTGGCATAAAAATAATGATGAGTTACCTACTGGTATTATATCCACTATTTTAGGTACCGCTGGGGATCATGACACTGAAATGAATGCCATATTGGTTAAACATGGATTTACCATAGATTTTAGTACCTCAGCAAAGGAAGAAGCCCAAAACATTAATTATCAAATAGATGAAGCAGAAATTAGCAAGCGTTTAGATATGCGCCAGCAAGAAACTTTTATTATAAAAGTAGAAGAAACTTTAAGCTATACTTTATCTGTAGAAGAAAAGGATAATGAAAATCTTCAAATAGGCGTTCATATACCAGATGTTACGCATTATGTTAAACCAGGTTCAATTATAGATAAAATAGCATTTAATCGGACTGCAAGTATTCAGTTAGTAGAGAAAGTGCTTCCGATGTTTCCAGATCCAATAGTCAATAATTTAAACTTCTCAAAAGATAAAGAAAGTCTAAGTTTTTCCATTATCCTCACTTTTGATAAAGAACAGCATATTACTACTGTATGGAAAGGAAAAACAATTATTTGTCCTAATGTAAATTTAAGTGAAGATGAGGTGATTAATATTTTGGAGTCAGATGATAGCAATAAACAAGACTCCTTTGATAAGCTTAAAAGTATAACTAATATAGCCAAAGTATTAAAAGGAAATCGGGAAAAAAAAGGAGGAACATTGTCCACATCAAAGAAAATAAAAATTTCTTTAGATGAAGCCAAAGCTCCGATTAAAATAACTACATCTGATACAAAAACTAATAGCTTAAATTTAGAAGAATTTACAATACTCGTTAATAACTTAATTGCTCAATTCATCGCGCAAAAAATAGATTTTAAGGCTCCATTTATTTATAGAACGCATAGTGAACCTAATCAAGAAAAAATCAACCAACTAATTAGTTTATTTAAAGTCCAAAATATAGCAATTACATCGAACACAACAGAAGAGTTTTTGCAAGATGTTAAAAATTTAAAAAACAGCAATCAACTTTCCAGAAAAATAAAAGCGGCAATTAATAAAATTCTACCAAAAGCAAAATATTCTACCCAAAACGCAGGACACCATAGTTTAGCATTTGACCACTATACTCATTTTGTTTCTCCTCTAGACCGATACTCAGATGTTATAGCTCATAGGATATTAGGAAGCGCATTGTCCGATGAGATTATATATGATAATAGTATGTTACTTGAAATAAAATGTCAGGTTATTTCAAGTACAGCATTAAAAATCAAGAAAGCTCAGAGAGAAGCCATTACCTACAAACAAGTTGAATACCTCAAACTTTTCGGATTAGATAAGGAATTTGATGGAATTTTATTTAATGTAAATTCTAAAACAATATTTATTGAACTAGTAGATTCAAAATATTATGGAACTATTAATTTTGATAAACCTACTAACTTTTATGGAATACAGAATAATAATCTTATAAATAAAAAACTGGGTAGAATAATTGAAATAGGTACTATTCTTAAAGTCAAAGTCACCCATATAAATCTCAATACAAGAGAGGTCGAAATGAAAATTGTTCCAAGTATTAATCTGACTAAAAAGGAGGAGGCCCAGCCTTTGGAAATCTTGGAATTAGGAGATAACATGAAGTTAAAAGTAGAAAAAATTTTAGATACTATCCTAGTACCTGAAACCCTGAAAATCCAAAGCCAACCAACTAATATGGCTAATCAAATGTGGCTTGATTATGAAGACGGCACAAAGATGCTTAAGCAGAAGGATTATCAAAATGCAATAGCAAAATTTGAGAACCTTGTATTAATTGATGGGTGGAATGATTGGTCAACGAAACACCTTACCAATGTTTTATATTGTGGTTATCATCTAAAGAGTTATGAAAATCTAGTGGAGACAGTCAGTATTGCAAGTAAAATAGAAACAATAGATGGGCTTTTAGCTTGGAATTATGCTTGTATTTTAGCTAGGACAGAACAAAGAAGTATTGCGATTCAATATTTGAAAAAATGGCACAAAGGATTAGAAGATACTAGTTATAAAAAAAATAGTGGAGAATTGCATTTAATTCTGGCTTCTCTTCATTTTATGATGGAAAATGAAAAAGCAGGCTTTAACTATTTAACTAAATTAAAAAAAACTAATGAAGTTTTATTAAATAAATATTTTGGAACGGAATATAATAAATATGAAACCACTATAAAAGGAAAGAGTATTAGGTTAATAATTGAGAATAAAGATGAATCGACTACAAATAACATTAATAACTTACCATTAGTAGTTCAGGCTAACTTGAAAAAAATATTAATTCCAAGAAAACCTGCGAGAATGCCTATTCTGTCTAAGTTTTTAAATATGGGAGAAATGGAGAAGTATTCTTCAGCCCTAGAGCACATTTCTGAAAAAGACTACAACAAAGCATTAGTTAACCTAGAAACACTAATCCAGTTAAAACCAGATGTCTTATATCTACAAGTAGCAAAAGCTGCTACTAAGGTATTTATGAATGAAAACGAGATAGGTCGAAACATGTTCTTTAAAATCATTAAATCAGGGCACGAATTAAATGGAACATCTTGGTGGAATCTAGCTTGTGCTCAAATTAGGTTAAATAATTTTAAAGAGGCATTAGAAGCATTAGAAGCATGTTCAAAAACAGAATATAGATCAAAAACCGAAGTTTGGGCGGCCATAAGTGCCTTAGGTGGAAAATTCGATTTAGAGGTTTATCAGTCTGCTACCAATGAAACTAAGACTTTCAGTACGCCTTCAAAATCTTTGACAGTTGACTTACCTAAAGATTTGAAGTTGAAAAAAACAGAAATACTGAATCGTATCCTTACCCCTAGAAAGGTAGGTAGAATGTATAGACCTGACATTGATCGGTTGTCTCAAAAGGATAAAGAAAAAGTAAGTATTTTATTAGATACAGCTTATAGAGCAACACCTGTAGAAGCGTCCCAAATGCTTCAATCAATTGTAAATCTATATCCTGACTTGTATACCCTAAAAATACATTTAGCACAGCAACTAATTTTAACTAATTCGTTTAAGAGTGCCCAAACATTGTTATTGCAAGCAAACAGTCTAAGAAGCTTAGATCCTAGATCTGTAATAAATTTAGCGCATATTTATGCACAATACAATCAAATCAACAGTGTGGTTTGGGTATTAGAAGAATTTATTGAAAAAATAGAGAAGGATTATTATCTATATTTAGCTTTAGCAATTTCTAGGAATTTAACGGGTAGTGGAGATGCAGCTATTGCTGCAGCGAAGGCTATAGAATTATCAAAAAGTAGTCCTAACAAAAAATTAATTGTAGACGTTTTAAACATTCTTGAAATAACTCCATCTAGCAACTTGAAAATTGATAGTTCCTATATAGAGGTTGCAGAAAAAGTCTTATCTAAATTACAAGATCAACAATTCGAAGAAGCCTGTGATATATTAGTTAGTAATGGGAATAATGTTCCATATCGAATTCCAGAAATTGGAAACCAAGTTTTAGAACCAATATTTCGTTCTTACCTCACTAAAGGACTCGCTAGAAATTCTAATTTAAGTTCTAGATTTAGTTTAGGGCTTAGTCTTTATGAAAATCAAGAATATTTAGAAGCTGCGGATAATTTTAAAATGTTGTATAGAAATAATAAATTACTGTACGCTGCGGTTAATGCCTCTGCATCTTTTCTAAAAGCAGGTAAACCCAAAAGAGCTAAAGATATAGCAGGAAATGCGATTAGATTTATTAAAAGAAGACGATCATTTTATTCTTGGCTATATCCTTTAGTCTATAATCAAACCTTAGCCTATTTAGAACTAGAAAAGATCTTAGTAGCAGTTGATAATATTCAAAAGCACACTAAAAGAAATCCTAAGTTGCATGTTTTGCTTTCTGCAATATGTATGAACCACTTAGATGATCCTATTTTGCGCTTTTTATTATCGGAGTCATTAGATATGATTCAAAAAACGGTTTATAAACCTAGTACCGATTTAATACTTTCGTTAGTATGGTCTAAATTAAATTTAGAAGTACCTGATACTAAAGATATAAAGGAACTATTAACAGAAATTATCAATCCATCCTACGAAAAGCTAGTTCCTGCGGCAGAAGTCAAATCTATAAGTCAAATCCGTATAGCCTATGAAACATTAAAAGCAAATGGCGAAATAAATAAGATAAGTAATTATATGGATATTATAATTGACTCAAAAGGCAAAGAGAGACAATCAAAAATATCTTTAGATTTATCTTCGCAAGAAATTGAATATAGCATCTCTTCTGAAATTATAGCGATGATATATGTTGTTCAAGTATTAAATATTCAAAACAAACGGATAGAAGCTATTTTAAAACTAGCAGAGATCGAAATATTAGTAACAGATAATATTAATTTTAAAGCAGATGGTTTTCTTTTCAAACATTGGCAAGAAATAGGTAAGACAGCAGAAGAAATAGGAGTACCCTTTGCAGCACTAAGGTATTACAGTAAATGTTTATTGATAGATAATGAAAATTTAATAATCCAAGCAAATATTAAAGCACTCAGAGAAAAATTTCCTGTTTCTTTAGAAGAAACGATAACAATTGATTGTAGAGACTTAGAGCAAATAGTGAAAAATAAAACAGATGTTAAAGAAAAAATAGCTGCCCTTGAAAAAATTAAAATTAACGCACCAGTTTTAACAGAAATATTACACAAACTAATTGTAAATAAAGAAACCACAATTAGTAATATCCAGAATTATGATGTATTTGATGCCATTAGTATTCTTGCTACTATGGAACTACCTGATGCTTCAAATCAATTGATTGATAATATACTGGATTGGGTTTTTTCAAATGAGGGATGGGAGATTAATCATATGCCGATTGATATAGATGTATATGATGAAAAAATATGGCCAAAAGAAGATAATATTTCGGAAGGCACTTGTTTATTAGTATTATCTTCCCGATATAATATTGATTCCTTATCTATAATAGACACTACTTCAGAAAAAGAGATTTGGAAAGGGGAATTAAAATCGGGAGAAGTTTATTATAAAAGAACCATTTTCTTTAAAGAAGATGGTTTCTCAGGAAACCTACCAATAGATATTCCGCTACAAATTAATATTAGAGAAAAGCAAAGATCTAAAGATATTAATACCTTAATTAGTACATTTGTGAGCGAGGAGAAGCCTGTTTGGCCATCCTACCCGACTGGTTCTCTCTCTCCTGAAGATGTCCATGGTTCGGAACTTTATGGTCGTACAAATTTAATCAATCAGATTATCAGGAGTATGGGACGACACAGGTCTCAAGCTACTTTCTTTTTACAAGGTCCAAGGCAAATGGGTAAAACTTCACTACTTAACTTTGTAATGAACGAAGCGCCCAATCATATATTACCTGTATATATTAATTTGGAAAAGGATTGGTCCAAAAATGAACCCAATAATATATGGAACTATTTGGTGAGAAGAGTCACAGAAGAAAGTACGGGGAAAGCTATTTCATCCTCTATAGCCGGTCATGATGAGGCAAGTCTAATCAATAATGTACACGATATTTGTGAAGAATTTCAAAAAGATTATGTACTTTTTCTAGTTGATGAGTTACATTTTCTTTTTGAAAAATGTACGCCTGAACAAGCAAAAAGTATATTAGCCACATTTAGAGATTTTCTCAATAGAAGAACGAATAAGGTTTCTTTGTTACTGTCTGACAGATACACAAAAAATGAATTAGAAAGACGTTGTCCTAGTGAATATTGGGCCCAACTTACAATTTTGAATGTTGGACCATTAGATTTAGAAAGTACCCGTAGAGCAATAGAAAGACCTACTAGGTCAACGAATATTAATTTCCTACCGGAAACAATAAGCCACTTGTTTTATTATACAGGTGGTTATCCTTATCATTTACAAAGAGCTGCACAATACATTTTAGAGAGAATGTTAAATACAGGACCTTGGTTAACCTCTATACCTGAGGATGTAAATAGCATAGTAGAACAATTTATTGACCAAGATACTTTATTTCAAGATGGTTTATGTCGTAAAGATAGAATTGATGATGAAATAGAAGAGGCCATCTCTGCCTTATTAGAAAGAGAAGATTTATTAAAATTAATCAATACTTTATCTAGTGCAGAAGAAGTTTGGGAGAAATCATTAAAGGATTGGAAACCTACTCCCTCTTCTTTTCTTGTACATATGCCTAAACCAGAGAATGTACTAAATCGACTAAAGACGATAGGTATATTAAATGAAAATAAGGATGATTTCTTTTCACCATTATTATTAGAATGGTTATTAAAAATGCGTAAAAAAGGGCTTCGATTAGGTAATAACCAGGATAATCCTTGGGTTTTAAAATCTAATAAAGATATAGAAAATATTACTGCGTTGCAATGGCAAAACCTTGACAAGGAATTAATCCGTAGAACTACTAGTAAAAAAATGCTTCCTCCCTTGAAGGAAAAATCCACTTCGCTAGATGATTGGCAAGTCATCGTAGATAGAGTTTCCATAAAATCTGACTTTTTCCTTTTTATTAACTATATCTGTAAATTGATTGTGGAAAAAAGAGAAGAAAAAAGGTCTATACCAAACTTCCCTTGGCTTTTTTTAACATATCATCGCTTAAGATTAATAAGAAATTTTATTGTTCATGATAGTAATTCAACTATTGCAATTGGGGCATGGAATGACCTTTGCCGTCGAGCTTTAGGGGGAAATAAAAATGCTTATCTTCCTAGTACTATCGAAGAATGGCGGGCTCTGCAAATTGCAGTTTTGCAAATTCTTCATGCAGGGTTAAGTAATGCACTTGAAATAGCCGCTAGATAATTTAGGTTCATCTTAGGCTAGTAAATGTAACATGATTCAGTAAATTTTAGAAGCTATTTTGGGTAAGTCCTCTTACACTTAAAAAATGGTTGAGACTTTCAAAATATCGCGAAATGACTAGATTAGGCTATTAATAGCTAAAATCAAAAATATCTCCCAAACACAAAAATGCCTCTTCTCAACCAAGAAAAGAGGCGTTTTATTAAACATACTTTCAGTTCAAAAACCGAAAAATTATCATTTACAACGAATGCATCGTTTATCGTTCATATTTCATCATTCCCTAAGCCGTCTTATCAGACCCCAAAGTAGCCGAAATATACTCTCGATTCATCCGAGCGATATTATCCACAGAAATCTCTTTAGGACATTCAGCCTCACAAGCCGTTACATTAGAACACATCCCAAATCCTTCTTCATCCATTTGATTCACCATGCCTAAAACGCGCTGTGCTGCTTCTACTTTTCCTTGTGGCAATAAGTTTAAGTGAGATACTTTCGCAGAAGTAAACAACATGGCTGACGCATTTGGACAAGCGGCTACACAAGCACCACAACCGATACAAGTGGCTGCATCAAAAGCCTGGCCTGATAAATCCTTTTCGATAGGAATCGCATTACCATCAATTGCACCACCTGTATTGACAGAAATATAGCCACCCGCCTGAATGATTCTATCAAAAGCAGAACGGTCGACTACCAAATCCTTAATAACAGGAAAAGCGGCAGCTCTAAATGGCTCAATCGCAATCACATCGCCATCATTAAATTGACGCATGTGTAATTGACAAGTGGTTGTACCTCTTTGTGGACCATGAGGTTGTCCATTAATCACCATACTACAAGCTCCACATATCCCTTCTCTACAATCGTGCTCAAAAGCAACAGGTGTTTTTCTTTCGGAGATTAATTGTTCATTTAATACGTCCAACATCTCTAAAAAACTCATGTGCTCATTGGCTTGGACTTTATGTGTTT
>CAZXYA010000267.1:0-12067 GCA_964644655.1 uncultured Saprospiraceae bacterium
TTGCGAGGCTGCGAAGCAGCCGAGCAAAATATAAAGAAATTAATGTTACACTGTACTACATCTTTGTATCCTTATACCTCTATACCTCTCAAACATGAATAGAGAAAAAAATCTAGAAACTTGTCTCGTTATCACGACTGGATTAATCATTCTTTGGTTAGTTTATCCAATAAAAGGACTACTCTTCGCTGCTATAGGTATCGGCATTATCGGTGCATTTATCAACCCGCTTGCCCATTGGATCAACTGGGGATGGTATAAAATTGCAGAGATAATGGGAGCCGTCATGTCAAGGGTTTTATTATCCATCGTTTTTTTTGGTTTTCTTTTGCCATTAGCCCTCCTTTCTCGCTTATTTAATGGAGATAGTTTGCAATTAAGCAAGAAGGAGGCAGGGAGTTATTGGACGGAATTGTCTAAAAAGTATGCGAAGAAAGATTTGAGAGATATGTGGTAATGAAAACAATTCGTTTCGTTGAGGGTTACATATTTGCATATTGATTTAAAGAAGAATTTTGAGTAAGTTTACTGAAAAATTGGATATGTACCGAGAAATATTGAAACCTATTATTCGCTCCCCTGAGTTACCTCAAATTTTAAAGGAGTTGTACGAATATTGGGAACAAGAACAAGCTCGTAGAAAAGAATTTTACGATTGGGTTACTCCAGCTATAAAAGCAGAGTTTATTGATGGAGAGGTGATTGTACATTCTCCTGTTCGTAGTCGGCATAATGTGGTGTTAAAATTAATACTTAGAATTGTAGATATTTATGTCGAAAAACGTAAACTCGGCTACATCGGCGTCGAAAAAATAATGTGTCGATTTCCTCGCAATGACTACGAGCCAGATTTATGTTTTTTTGATAAAGCAACTGCTGCTAACTTTACGGATGAACAGACCATTTTTCCAGTTCCTCAACTCATTGTGGAAGTACTTTCCGCTAGTACTGAAAATAGAGACAGAGGCGTAAAATTTAAGGATTATCAAGCCAATGGTGTCCAAGAGTATTGGATAGTAGATGCCTATACCAATGTTTTAGAACAATATCTTCTCCAAGATGGCGAATTTGAATTGCATCAAAAATTTAATCGACCTAAGCAAATCATTAAATCTAGCGCAATAGCTGGTTTTGAAGTGCCTATTGGTGCTTTTTTTGATGCACCAACTAATTTAGATTTCTTGAAAACGCTTTAAATGAACAATCAGTTATATTGACCAAGCAGTACAATTAATTTTAAAGCAAAGCAATACCAATTTTGATAGTTTGATTAAAAACTTAGAAAAATCCACTCAATTTTACGAACTAGTCCATAAAGTTATTATAGAAGGCGATGAAATTTCTTTTAATGAGTATAACCCCTCTATACATCTAGGTTTCCTATACGGGGTCTTTAAGCAAGAGGAGGGATTGCTTAAAATTGCGAATCGGATTTATGAACAATGGATTTATAACTACATGAGTTCCAAAGTCACTATGGATATCTATCCTAACTAAAACTATTTTTGCTGCGTGGGTTTAGGGTTTCTATTTCAGCTCTTTCAATAATTGCTCCACTACTTTCTCCACGCTAAAAGGCTTGACTCGTTCCTTAAAAAAATCCGATTTTCGATAAGTTTGGTTTTCGTACATATATTGCATGGCTTCGGCTAGTTTGTTCGCATCGCCTACGGGGGTTAGGATACCGTATTTAGCTAGTTCTAAATCTTCAGTCATTTTATGGTTTCGGTCGGTATCTGGGGCAATGATTTCTCTTGGTCCAGAAGGGCAGTCGGTGGAGATGATTGGGAGGCCGCAGGCAAGGGCTTCAGATAAAACATTAGGCAATCCTTCGTAATTAGAACTTAAAACCATACAATCCACAACAGCCATATATTGATAAGGGTTAGGGCTAAAACCTTTCAAAAACACTTGTTTTTCCAATCCTAAAGCTTTTATTTCTTTTTTAATGCTGGTTTCCAAATCCCCTCTACCCACAATCCAAAGCTCTATTGTTAAATGTCTTATTTTGGCAAAAGCATTTAATAGCAGTAAATGATTTTTTTGTGCTCGAAACATCCCCACATGAATAAAGGTAAATCGCTTACTAGCAATAATATCGCTTTTTTGTAAACGATTAATCATCGGCAAATCAATCGGGTTAAGGCTTAAATACATCGGCCGTTTAATATCATAATTTACTTGCAAATCTTCTGCAATTCGCCAAGCATTCACAAAGATGCCATCTGAATAAGGGTAAAAAAATTTAATAAGTCGATGAAATAATTTACCTCTTAAAGTAGTCGCTGAAAAACGAGTAGTCACATGATTTGATTCTCTCAAATAAACTTGCCCTTCCCAACCCATTTTGTTTAATAAACAATTGATAAAATTAGGTAGACTATCAAAAGAAATACTATGAGTAATCTTTTCTTTTTTACAAAATTGATAATATTTCCAAGCTACGATTGGCAAAGTCATTAGACGAAATACTCGCCATTGATATACTGGCCGCAATATTTTTACAGACACATGTTCAGGGATTTCAAATTCAATAGGTTTATTAAAAAAAACAAAAGTGAGGGCCTCTTTTTTAGACAGCTCTTTTGCTAAAATAGAGGCAGTTCGCTCTTCTCCACCTGAAACTAAGGAAGTTAAAAAGAAAGCTATTTTTTTTTGATCCATTAGTGTTTAACGATTATTGATTGAAAGAAACGGCAACCTAATCATTTAATCATTTTAAGGCATACGGTTTTAACAAACACATGTTTATTTATTTTTAATTGAATTCTCGCTTTCTACATGGCATTTTATATTTTTCTTTGGGCTAATGCATTTAATTGGCAAAATCTATCTTTGTTAGATGCAACTAGTTATTTTTGTTTTCGTTTTTGAGTGGGTTCGGGTGAGTTGGATTCGACTTATTGGTGGCGGAGCTATATATAGCCCATCTATTATTAATTTTTTTGAAATAAATTTATTTTAGTAGTGACATTTTTATTTTAACACCTGCTAATGTTTTGAAATATTTTTAGGAGAAACCTATTTTTCTTTATTTACCATTCAGAACTTATAATATATTAAAATCATGAAAAAATTATTATTGCCTTTATTTGCTATATGTCTTTTTGCAGGAACTAATTATGCTCAACTGAAAGTGGAAACTGCTGGTGTTAAAGTAGGGGCTGAGACTACACCTGTGGAGGCTTTAGATGTTAATGGTGCGGTTAAGCTTGGAACGACAGCTAATAGTAATGCTGGTACTTTACGTTGGACAGGTACTGATTTTGAAGGATACGATGGGTCTAATTGGCTAAAGTTTGCTGGGGCTGGTTCTAGTATGTGGAGTAATAATAATGGAGAAGCATACATCAATCAAAATGTTGGAATTGGAACTAATGATCCAGTTCAAGCATTACATATACAAGCATCGGGCGGACCAGCCACAATGATGCTTGAAAGAGCAGATGCTAGTAATTTTAGTACTTTAACATCTGGTACTGTTGGAAATGCATTTACCTTTAAATATGATAAAAGGTTTTTGTTTACACCTGTAGATCCTGCCGCTACTAATATTCCTATTCCAGCCCATGCTTTAGTTTTGTTTGGACCTAATTGGCCTACACCTTCAGAAGCAGGAAATGTTGGCATTGGAGTTGAAAGTCCATCCCAAAAACTTCATGTTAATGGCAATGTACTTGCCAATAATGTGATGGTTTCTGCTCCCTTTACCAATACAGAAGGAATTCCTGTTGGGCGACACAGAAAAAGATATGGATTAGAAGAAGTAATGAGGCTAGAACCAAGGGAATATTTAAATAGTAGAGGAAATCGACAAGTAAATTTACCTCTACCTATGTTGAAGAGAGTTCTTCCAGATTTAATAGAAGAATATACTCATCGGACTTACAAGTATGAAAACAATGATGATACTCCTATTCTAGATAAGGAAGAAAAAAGATTTCTAATAAAAGAAACTGAAATGAAATACTTATTAATCAATGCAATACAAGATCAACAAGAAATAATTAATAAACAAGCAAAACAAATTTCATCATTGGAAGAAAGATTAGTTAAATTAGAGAAATCTAAGAGCGAAATAAGTAAATCAGGTAATTAATCGTTTCCATATAAGCTTTTAATTTTAAAGAAGAATAGGGTGTTATTTTTTAATTTTGTGCGTACTCTATTCTTCTTTATTTTAATCAGAGAAAATTATATTGCATAAACATCAAAAAATAATTTTTGTAGGAGGTTCTCCTAGGTCAGGAACTACTCTATTTCAAAAAATATTAGACCTCCATACTGATATATATGCAGGACCTGAGTTTGATCATTTACCACAATTGATGCACTTGTATATAAAAATGAAAGAGGGTATTACTACTGGGAGGCAGCAAATGTACTATGATTCAAAAAGATTAAAAGAATCTACTATTAAATTTATTAAAACTCTTTTAGTAGAAAAATTTGTAAATAAAGGTCATTTAATTATTAGTGAAAAAACACCAGATAATGTCCTTGTTTTTAATGAGTTAATTGAATTATTTCCAGATGCTAAATTTATAATTATAGTAAGAGATCCAAGAGGAGTATTCAATTCCTTCAAGAGGCTAAAAAAAAAAGATTTAAGAGCTAATAAGAAGAGAAGAATTGGTTTTGGAGATTTCTTTTACGAGGATCTCAAAAAAATTTATAAGTCAATTTATTTGGGGAATAAATTTTTAGAAAAACATAATTCATGCTGTCATTTAGTTTTTTATGAACATTTAGTCACTTCTCCTAAACAAGAAATTAAAAAAGTCTGCAATTTTTTAGATATATCATATCAACCCCAAATGTTGAATACAGAGAGACGAAATGATTCCACAATTTTAATAGAAAAAATGGGTAAGGAAAAAAATCCTTTTGTTACCCCTTTATTCGATCAAAAAATACAAAAGTCATCTTTAAATAGCTGGAAAAAGGAACTCTCTAACATCGAAATAAACACTATAAATTATTTTTTCTCAAAAAAAAAAATTAGTTGTCTATCTAACTATAATTTTTCTCATTCTCCTATCTTAGGTAAAACTTTCCTCTTTATAAAGCAAATAACCTATCTATTTGGCATATTAATCATAAAAATTCAAACCTATAAATTAATACATACTCTCACTTTAAAGAAATAGGTTTCTTATAATCAAATATATTATTCACTTTTAAAATGAATAAACCTCAATTACTGCAATTTAATCAATTTGGCTACTTAGATACAGGCTATATTAGTGTAGCAGAAATTAAAAATGAAATACCATTTGATTTAGAAAGAGTTTATTGGACATATTATACACCAAATCATGTTATTAGAGGTGGACACGCACATAAAATACTCGAACAGATAATTATTGCTGTAAGTGGTATTATAGAACTCGAACTAGAAGGAAGAAAAAATAAAAAATATCAATTCAAACTAGATAAACCATCAATAGGATTATTTGTTCCTTCTGGTTACTGGCGTGACATAAGATTTTCACATAATGCCGTAATGCTATGTCTTGCATCTAAAAAATACGATGAATCAGATTATATTAGGAACTATGATAAGTTTAAAAAATGGCAGAACATCTAAAATTTGAGCCATTTGATAAAGATTATCTAATCAAGTCTTGGCAATGGCTTAAAGATAAAGAGATTAGTTACTTAATAATGGGCCCTCAAGATTTAACAATCCAACAACAACAATCATGGTTTCAATCTTTAAAAACTAAAAAGAATTATTTCATTTTTGGAGTTAAGTTTAACACCAAGAAAATAGGAGTATGTGGGCTAAAAAATATTGAGAATGAAATAGGAGAATATTGGGGATACATTGGTGAAAAAAACTATTGGAATAAAGGGATAGGGCAATTAATTCTTATACATATTATTAAATTCGCCAAAATGAAATTAAATCTAAAGAGGTTATATCTATATGTAAGAATCGAAAATAAACATGCTATAAAATTATATAAAAAATTAAATTTTAAAATCATTAATCAAACTAGAAAGCATAATATAGCAGTTCTAAAAATGGAGCTTAATCTAAATAATGCTATTCCATAAATCCATAAATGAAAATAATCAAATACACAAAAAAACAAGAATCATTATGGAATAATCTCCTAGAAAAATCAAAAAACGGCACCTTTTTAATCAATCGTTCTTTTATGGAGTACCACCAAGATCGATTTAATGACCATTCTCTACTAATAGAAAATAATAAAGGAAAAATAATAGCCCTTTTTCCTGCAAATGTAGTCCAAAAAACGATTTATACACATCAAGGATTAACTTATGGAGGGCTAATCCTTTCAAGAGAAATTGGCTTACTTGAAGTAATAGAATCATTTCATACTTTATTAATATATTTTTATAAAAATGGTATCGAAAATATAATATATAAATGCATTCCTATTTTCTATCACAGAAGTCTTTCATTGGAGGATCAATATGTCTTATTTTTACTTAATGCTTCATTATATCGAATAGATACAAATGCTGTTTTGAATCTAACAGTACCCTACAAATTCCAGAAAAGAAGAGAAAGAGGTGTAAAGAAAGCTAAAGAAAACAATATTGTAATCAAGGAAGAAAATAGTTTTATTGATTTTTGGAATGAAATATTAGTACCCAATTTAAAGCAAAGATATAACCTAAAACCTACCCATACTATTAATGAAATTTCATTACTAAAACAAAGATTCCCTAATAATGTTTTACAGTTTAATGTCTATCAAGAGAGTAAAATCATAGCAGGAACAACGTTATTTTGTTCTTATGATACCGTTCATGCTCAATATATTGCAACAAATGAGGCAGGCAAAAAAACGGGGGCATTAGATTTACTTTTTAGTTTTTTAATAAAAATTAAATTCAAGGGTAAAAAATATTTTAGTTTTGGTAATTCAAATGAACACGAAGGTAGATATCTAAACAAAGGGTTAAATGAATGGAAAGAGAGTTTTGGTACAACTACAATACCTAGTTCATTCTATTCAATCAATACATCCGCCTATATAAATCTTCAACCATTTATAAATTGACAACTAACCTTCCTTTTTTATCTTTTGAAAAAATAGAAAACGATATTAAAGAAGAAATTTTGTGTTCGTTCAAAACTTTCTTCCATACTCGTAATTACATCCTAGGAAAACACCTCCAAATCTTCGAAAGAAACTACGCTGCCTTTAACAAAACTACTCATTGCCTTGGTGTCAGTAATGGCCTAGATGCACTATTCTTAGCATTAAAAGCATTAAATATAGGGCAAGATGATGAAGTAATCATTCCTTCTAATACTTTTATTGCCTCTGCTTTAGCTGTTACCCATTGCGGTGCTACACCTATTTTTGTGGAACCTGATAAGTTAACCTATAATCTTGCTCCAGCAAATATTATAACTGCTATTACTTCTAAAACCAAAGCCATTATGCCCGTGCATTTATATGGGCAAGCATGCGAGATGGAAGCTATTATGGCAATCGCCAAACAATATCAGCTTTATGTTATCGAAGATAATGCCCAATCACAAGGAGCCAGTTGGCAAGGTCAGTTAACAGGAAGTTTTGGGGATATTAATGCCACCAGTTTTTATCCAGGTAAAAATCTTGGAGCTTTAGGAGACGCAGGTGCTATTACCACCAATAATGCAGGATATGCACAAAAGATTAGTGCGTTAAGAAATTATGGTTCTACTCAAAAATATTATAATGAGGTAATTGGGTACAATAAACGTTTAGATGAATGCCAAGCGGTGTTCTTAAACATAAAATTAAAATACCTAGCTCAATGGAATAAAGAAAGACAACAAATTGCTAATTGGTATAATGATTATCTTCAAACGGCTCCAGAAATCGTTTTGCCCCAAATAGCTAAAGGGGCAACTTCTGTTTATCATTTATATGTTATTAGAACTTTTGAACGCAATGCTCTAAAATCTTATTTAGAATCACAAGGTATTCAAACACTCATCCACTATCCTATTCCACCTCATCTACAGAAATGCTATCAGTCACTCGGTTATAAAAAAGGAGATTTCCCTATAGCAGAAGAAATGGCTGATACTTGCCTAAGTTTACCAATCTACCCTGGACTAAAAAAACTTGATATAAAGTTTATTACTTCTAAAATCAAGGCGTTCTATGGTAGATAACGCTCCCCTAGTTTCCATTATTTCTCTATGCTATAATCAAGCAAAATACTGTCAAGAAACTTTAGATGGAATTTATGAACAAACCTATACCAATGTTGAGGTAATTCTAATTGATGATTGCTCTACGGATAATTCGGTTGAAGTTATTAATACTTGGATTAGTAATCACCCAAATTTTAACATTCAATTTCTTGTACATAAAACCAATCAAGGAATTTGTAAATCTCTTAATGAGGCATTAGCATTAACAAATGGAAAATACATTGCTTTTTGTGCTTGTGATGATGTTTATACAACTAATAAAATAGCTCATCAAGTACAATTATTAAATACAGCAGCAGAAGAAATAGGATTGGTCTGTGGAAATTTTATGGAAATAGATAAAAATTCTAAGATAATTAAAAAAAGTTATTTCTCGACCAATTTTAAATTTCCTAAAGATTTATTTCATGTCATTACAAACGGTAATTCAGAAGGACATATCACGGTTCATACACCAACTATAATGGTGAGAGCAGCCGTTATAAAATCAGTAGGGGGATATGATGAGCAATTAATACAAGAAGATTTAGATTTATTATTAAAACTTTCCTTCCGATGTAAATTTATTTACACATCAAAAATATTAGTAAAATATAGAATATTATCAACTTCTTTATCAAGAAATGAAGACACACTAAAGTATATTTATAGAGATTGGTTTACTGTTATGGATAAATATGTTGACCACCCAAATTCAACGATTCAACAACATGTTATAGATGCTTCTTTAAAAACCATCTTTTGGTATATTCAATCCGCTAAAAATCCAGATGATTGGTTATTTATTGAAAATAAAATACAGCAACTTCATCAACGGTTCAATTTAACAAGAATACAAGAAAAAAAGATTAATAATTTAACTTGGACAGCTTACTCAGTAAACACAAAAAAAGGATTATATTTTTACAGTTTCAATAAACCTACCTCATTACTAAAAAGAATAATTATCAGACTTAGAATTCCAATTAGTCCACTCAGACAAATTTACCGTTTGATTATCAATAAGCTAAATCCTAAAAGGATTCTTTAATTTTGACTTCCCTCAAAAAAAAATCTTCAATAGCTGTTATTTGGGATTTATTGGGTAGGTTTTCAACTCAAGGAGTTAGTTTTATCGTGTTGATTTTTCTCGCTCGTCTATTAAATCCAGAAGAATTTGGAATAGTAGGTATTGCACTTGCGATAATTGGCTTCACTCATATTTTTGTAGATGCAGGGTTCTCAATTACTTTAATCCAAAATAAAAGGAATAGTCCAGAAATATATTCTTCTATCTTCTTTCTCAATCTAGGTTTAAGTACATTTCTTTTTTTAGTCTTCCAAATAGTTGCTGAACCAATAGCTTTATTTTTTCAAGAACCACATTTAACACTAATTATTAGATGGTTAGCAGTAAGTTTAATCCTACAATCACTTATTATTGTACAAATAGCCATTTTAAAAAGAAAATTACAGTTTAAAGAACTGGGATTACGATTATTATTAGCAGGGGGTATCTCAGGTAGCATTAGCATTTATTTAGCTTTTCAAGGATATGGTGTTTATGCGTTAGTGGTGCAAAATATAGTGGCAAGTCTTGTTTCGGTAATTATTTTGTGGAAAGTTAGTAAATGGCGACCCAATTTGTTTTTCTCTAGAAAGAGTATTACTCCATTATTATCATTTAACAGTTATCAATTTTTTTCGAATTTAGGGCACCAAATACTAGCTAAGGTAAATATTTTATTTATTGGAAAATTTTTTAGTCCATCAACCCTAAGTTTTTTTACACAGGCTGATTCATTGAGTAAAATTATTATTGGTTATTCCTCTGAAACAATAAATAATGTTTTTTTTCCTGTGTTAAGTCAAATGCAAAATGATTTAAATCGCTTTAAATTTATATTTTTAAAATTATTGCGTTTCACTTCCTTTTTATCTTTTTTATTAGGAGGAGTCATGCTACTCTCTGGCAAAATGTTAATTCTTAGTCTATTAGGTGATAAATGGTTACCTAGTGTTTTTATATTCCAAATATTAATCTTACGTAGTTTAAATACGCCTATTAATGCCGTTATTCTACATACTTTTTTAGCTTCAGGAAAAGCTAAAGAAGATTTTTGGTATGGTAACATTAGAAAATTATTGAGTCTTCTTCCTTTGTTGTTTGCTTATTTCTATGGGTTTCAAGCTTTTCTGTATAGTCTTGTAATTTTGACTGTGATTGGTACTATATTCAATAATGTCATATTTTCATACACCTTTAATTCTTCATTAAGAATTCAGGTATTTATTATTGGTAAATTTGCATTTATTTTTACCTTGAGCCTCTTGATAATTTGGTTAATTCCTTCCATCTCTACTTCTTTAATTATTGGTAGCATATTTAATGTTTTACTTTTTTTAGGTCTTTATCTATTAGGTAGCTTAAGTATAGACTTCGAAATATTAACAGAAATAAAACAATTACAACAGAAAGGGGTAAACTTACTAAAAGAAAAAACATTCAACTTTCCAAGTAAAAGATAAATTTAATTTTTTTGGCAATAATGTCTCCACTTATTTCTATCATCCTTCCTAATTACAACCATGCTACCTTCTTAGCAAAACGTTTAGAGAGCATTTATCAACAAACTTATCAAAATATAGAAGTCATACTTTTAGATGATTGTAGTGAGGATGATAGTGTAAATCTATTGAAACAATTTGAACACCATCCAAAAACGACACAACTAATTATTAACAAAAAAAATAGTGGAAGTCCTTTCAAACAATGGAAAAAGGGAATTGAATTGGCTAAAGGAGAATATATTTGGATAGCAGAAAGTGATGATTGGGCAAGTATTCTTTTTTTAGAAAAAGTTTTACCAGTCTTTACTATCGATCCTACTATTGCCTTAGTTTATAGTCAAAGTAAAAAAGTAAATAATAAAGGAGCCATCATAGATGATATGGTAAATTACACCGAAATATTTAAGCCTAATAAATGGGTTTCCAATTTTGTCAATACTGGCGATGCTGAAATCAAAAATCATTTAATCTATAAAAACACAATCCCTAATGCAAGTTCAGTAGTTTTTAAAAATGAAAAATATATTACTAAATATATTAATGATGATATGACAATGGCTGGCGATTGGTGGTTTTGGATTAGCCTTATCAAAAACAAAAAAATAGCTTTTATTTCAGAGCGATTAAATTTTCATAGAAGTCATGGTAAGACAACTCGATCTAATTTAACGCTTAATAAAAAAAAGAAGCATATTCAAGAAGTACTTCAAATTCTTCATTTAATTGTTTCTTTTTTTCCTGATAAAAAAGAAGAAATCAATCAGCTTCAAAAAGAATTAGTTTCAATGATAATTTTATGGGTTAGTCCAAAAGACTATAAAGAAATCCACATTTTTCTTAATGAAACACTAAGTAATGATATGTTCTTTCCTATCTTAATTCTAAAGGCTTATTATGATTGGATAATGAATAAATTACAAGCTTCACAAAGAAGACTTAAGAATTTTAAAAAGAGCAAGGAAGTTGTTTCATTTCTAGTTGAAAAGTAAAACCTAAAAGATGAGATGGTTTAATAAATATGGACACTAAAATAAGTTAAATTTGTGTACATATGAAGAATGCTAAAAACAAGAAACATTAGCACAAGCTGAGCCAGTAAATGAAGAGTTAGCAGCCTTAAAGAAAGAATTAGCAGAGGTTGAAATGGAACGAGATATATTAAAAAAAGCCTTGAGTATTTTCAGCCGTATCACCTAATAGAAAAATATCAAGTGGTCAAGGAATTGAGAGAGACTTATCCCATTAGACGCATCTGTAAATTGCTAGGTGTGTAAGCATCCTTTAAAGTACATATTTCCCTACGGTAAAGATGTTTATATCTTT
>CAZXYA010000268.1:0-12050 GCA_964644655.1 uncultured Saprospiraceae bacterium
TTCTATCTTAGTTTCCGATGATTTTGCGGATGTGATTTATCGGATTTCTTATGGGGAGTGATAGCTGTTGTCGGTTGTCAGTTGTCGGTTTGAGTAACCGATAACTGACAACTGACAACTGAATCATGCAAAAACAGGATTTCGTTGCTTAATCAACTCATACCCACCAAATAAGATAGCGGTAAAGAACAAATTACTTAAAATAGTACTTAAAAAGAAAGGCAAGCCAGCCGTATAAGCAGCGATGATACCCACCAAATCTTTTGAATAAGCAGGAATTGTCCACCAACTACCCAAATTGGTGATTAAGAAGAACACCAAAGAAGTTAGTAAACTTGCTATAAATAAGTTTTTGACTTTTATTTGCTTTAATAATTTAGTCCCCATTAGGGCAATGACAATAATGCTTAAATAAACCACAGGCACACCAAACCAAGAGAAGCCTTCATAATAAGCAGCGTAAATTGTATTATTTAGAGCCACATCGCTAATCCAAAGCGCTAATAATGGAATAATAACTGCCAAGTAACGCTTAGAAAAATAAGCTCCACCAAATAAGGCCATTGCACCAAGTGGTGAAACATTAGGCAATTCTGTTAATAATAAGCGACTTAAAGCGGCAAATAAGACAATGGTGGTAATAATACCGAAACGAAGGTTCATTTTATCTTTCATACATTAGTTTTTAGTAATTTAAAAATGATAGTTTATCATTTTGCGGAGTTATGCTATTGAACGCGCTTGTCCTCGAATAACTAATAAGTTACGATTATAATAGCGGAAAAGTTTTAAAAGCGATAGCAAAGGTAAGGAGAAAACTGTTGGTATGAAAAAAGGAAATGAATTATTTTGAATGGAATAAATAATTAGGTGGAAATGAATTTTCAGACTATAGACGGCTATTGATGGGAAAGGGGGTGATGAAATGGTGATGGAGTGATGTTCTTTAATTTTTCGCATAAGCGCATCGAGCTGAACCCGTCTGTAACATTAACATCCGAAACTATTTATTATTAAGGAGCGTAGTTTCGTCACGAGATAATATTGATTGTCATCTTTATGTGGTCAATGGTATGGTAAAATTTGTGTACTTAAAATCAATGAATTAATGACATTCAAAATTCAAAATTGGTCATTCAAAATTAAAGCTAATAACTAGCTCGTTTTCCTTCTAAATAATCTACATAATCCACACTCCCCAATCGAAACTTCACAGGCATTTTAGCAACTTTTTCTAACTTCACTTCTATTTTACAAAAGAAAGCCAAGTCCTTATAAGCATAAGCTTGAGGCATTTTTTGTTGTTCTTTTTGCATTATGTGAAACCCATCTTTTTGTTGTTCTTTAAAGGTAAACTGTTGGATTTGTTCGGAAAAATTGAATTGACCAGGTATTTGCGTTAATTGTGTTTTCAATTGTTGATAGCCTTTAGCAGGAGGAGTGACCATTATTTGTGCAACTAGTAATTGACCAAATAAACAACAACAAAAAATACCTATTAATTTTTTCATAAAATAAACGATTTTGGTCGATAGTGCTTCCAGAACTTGGAGTTCTGGAAAGACTATCCACCAAGATTGAAAAGATACCAATCAAGGAAAATTGGTAATTTAACTTTCAGCAGTTAAGTTAAAGCAAAATTTAATCAAATTTAAGTAACTTTGGAAAAATCGAATCTAATTGTCAACAAGAAAACTATATCTATGAAAAGCCCTTTTCCTGGCATGGATCCTTTCTTGGAAGGCGCTAAATGGCCTGATGAACTAATATGCCTTAAATGGTAAAATAAGCTATATTGTTAGATATACTGAACAGTTATGTTTTTCCAACAAAACAAAACACATGAAACAACTTTTAAAAGGCTATAAAGTATTAGACTTTGGTCGCTACATTGCCGCTCCTTATTGTGCTTCTTTATTAGGACAAATGGGCGCAGAGGTGATTCGGATTGAGCGACCAGGTGGTAGTGAAGACCGTTTTATATCTCCTGTCACCGAACAAGGAGATGGTGCTATGTATCTCCAAATGAATGCGCATAAAAAAGGCGTTACTTTAGATATTGCCAAGCCAGCAGGTAGAGCAATAGCTAAAAAATTAATTGCCACCGCAGATATAGTCATCGCCAACTTACCACCCAAGACCCTGCAATATTTGGAATTGGATTATGATAGCTTAACAGCCATCAAAAAAGATATTATTCTAGTAGCCAATACTGCTTTTGGCAATACAGGCCCTTTTGCCAATCATATCGGTTTTGATGGCATGGCACAAGCAATTACAGGCGGTAATTATTATTCTGGTTTTCCAGACCAACCCATTCGTTGTACGGTTAATTTTGTAGATTTTTCTACCGCATTAGCAGCGACTTTAGGTACGCTTGCTGCAGTTATGCATAAAGAGAGAAGTGGAGAAGGGCAAATTGTAGAAACATCTTTATTAAGTACTGCCTTGACTTTGAATAATTCCATGTTATTAGAACAAGCTGCTACCAATATCAATCGACCACCAAAAGGTAATCGAGGACAATTAGCGGGTCCTGCAGATTTATTTAAGACCAAAGATGGATACATAGTGATGTCTGTTGTTGGTCCATACATGTATAAACGATGGATAAAATTGATTGACAAACCAGAATGGTTAGCGGATGAACGTTTTAAAGATGACATGGCTAGAGGAGATAATAACGATATTTTATGTGAAGCAATGGGCGAATGGTGTTTAACGAGAACAACTGCTGAAGCCTTAGCCATTTTAAAAGAAGCCAAATTGCCAGCAGGTCCTGTCCTTTCATTTCAAGGTGCTTTGGATAATCCGATGGTGCAATCCATTAATCACTTGAACCCATTGCCTTACCCTGGCGCATTTAAAGACCCTTTGGTAACGAATCCACCGTTTAAGTTATCTAAAATGCCCTTAGAGAAATTGCGGCGTGCGCCTTTATTGGGGGAGCATAATGAGGAGGTTTATAGTGAGTTGGGGTATTCGGAAGCAGAGATAAATAATTTAAAAGTAGCAGAAATTATATAATATGAAAGAATTAGATTGGGGGAAGGTCGTTAAATTTTTTATTGGATTTGCGATAGTTAGAATTGTTTTTGACTATTTTTTTCAAGATGCTATTGATCTAGTTGGTGTTATTGGAATTCCTTTAATTGCACTTGGATTGCTTTATTTAGTGGATAAGAAATGGTTGATGAAGGAGGAGAAGTGAGGGACTATTTTTGATAATAGTAGGAAGGAGGAAAGGTTTATGAACTAAAAAACAAGTAAAATAAATCATTTTCTCTACAAGTGACTGTTTAGTTCTAATATCGAAAATAGTATATTTTATAATTACAAAATACAATGGAAGGCTTTAGAGAATACCTTGAAAAATTTGGCAATATCAAAGAAGCTATTACAGCACTCTCCACCTAGATGGAAAATGGGCATATTGGTAAGTCTTTGAAAATAGAAGAATGGTTTTGTATAATTTGAGAAGTCTGTTTTAAGATATTATAGTTATCGATTGCTCTATCACGGTGGCGGCTGCCTGTCAAAAAATGTGGAGCGATTTTTTTTGACTAGAATTTTTGTTTTTTTTTCAATGAAAAAAGAAAAACACATCTTATAGAGAAATGTAAGGATATTTTATAGAAATACGATATTAGGAAAGCTGATTTAACTCAAGCGTTTCTTGAACGACGACTTTATCAGTGGCAACAGATTTAGTCGGAATTCGCTTCTCAATTTTAGTGAAAAGTTCTTCCAATTGTTGTTCCTTCCTAATACCTAAGACTGGATTATTTATGTATTTTTAGTAAGCATTGAATATTGCAATTTTTAAAGTCTTCAATATCTAGGACTTATTACAAAGATATATTTAATCATTTAATTTATCAACGATTAATCGATAAACAGTTTGTTTTATAATACAAAAGGATAATTCTTTAGATTTACTCAATTTTTCGTCTCAAATAAAAAAAATACCCCAACCCAAAACACCCCACCAAACTAATTCCCACCAACCAAAGCGGCACCGTCTCCACTTCATTCAAATCAATCTCCAAAACTCCTTGCTGATGCCCATACTGCAATAAAATCTGTCCCCCATTATAAGCGAGATGTGCAATAATCGGAATCCATAAATTACGAGTCCAGACAAATAAATAGCCTAGCCCTACACCTAAAAATAACCGAGGGAAAAAGCCTTGAAACTGAAAATGAATAAAACTGAAAATCAAAGCCGTTAGCCAAATAGCGATATGTGGATTTTTAGCCCCTTTTTCTATGTTTTGCTGCACAATCCCTCGAAACAATAATTCTTCGCCAATGGCAGGTAAGACTGCAATCGTAAATAAATTAAAAAATAATTCGGAAGGGGCATTGACCAAAAGGAGTTGCTGAATGGTGTTATTAATTAAGTTTTCTTGTTCAATGGCCCATTGTGGAATGGGTAATTGTTTATTGATAGAAAAAATAAATTGAACTAAAGGAAAAGCAATGAGTAGTAATAATGCAGCAATTGCACTAGGCATAAATTTTGGCGTGTGCTGTAAGTGAATAGCTTGTCGCCAATTTTTTTTATAAGTCATCCAAAGGAAAGCAATAGAAGGGAGAATAAAAGTGCAACTATGACTAATACATAAAGCGGTTTTGATAAAATTTTTCTCTTTAGTGGTGGCATTTTGGGTTAGCCCATGTACCGTTTCCATATAATCCATACCCATTACCTGTCCTAAAGTTTGGACCAAGAGGCCCGCAATGAAAGTACCGAGCAATGCCAAAAATAGAATTAAGACCAATCGCATAAAAATAGCATGACTGGAATTATCATCAGGAGATATTTGAAAAGTATCCATTTTTAGTTGAAGTTCTAGTTTTAATTCAAAAATCAAAATTTCTCATTCAAAATTATTTAATAAAAGTATAATAATTCTAGTCGAATTAAGACATTTCTTTAAGGTTTGACTAGCATTTACGCACATTATCCTTTAAATTTGTAGGGTCTGGGTAAAACCAAATTCTGTGTACACTAAAAGTACCATATACCAAATAATCCACACATTTTATGATGGCTTCTTTTTTCCTTATGCTGTGTTAAAAATTATTTCCATAACATTAGGCTATGCAAAGAATTTTTGCCTTGCATAAAGAAAAAATAAGCTCATCAAAAATGGCGATTATTTGATATATGGTACTTACAAGCCCAAAACTGTGAATAAAAAACACGAGTCCTTAGATAGTTATTTAGAGAGGTTAGAGCGAGAGGCTACTAATGAGCTACAAGAATTTGTAGAGCTACACCCGTCTTACTATACTACAGACCATTTACTTGATTTGCGCCGACAATGGTTGAGTGAAATGCAATTATTTCGGCAAATGCAAAAAATGAATGTAACAATCGGTGCTTGTGCACCTATTTGGCTTTGTGTAGGTATTTTATTTGCTACTTTAGAAATGCAAATTTTAACCGTTATTTCCTTCTGTTTATTCTCCGTATTTTTATTTACTTTCCTAATTGCTTCCTTTGTTGTAAAAAAGAAATTTAAAAGTCGAGGGTACTTAGAATACATTGGCGATTTATTAAAAGATGAATTGCAATTAAGGGGTATTCGAGTACAAAAATTTGATTATAAAAAAAATGGATGATTTTTCCATCCGAAATTTACAACCTCAAGAATATCCTTTTCTCCGAGAAATGTTTTATATGGCGCTGCATGTTCCCGAAGGAGCATCCCCTTTTCCGAAATCTATTATTGATACCCCTGAATTAGCCAAATATATTGCTGATTGGGGACGACCCGACGATATAGCTTTAGTGGCAGAAACTACACATCAATTAGTAGGGGCTGTTTGGTGTAGATTATTAAAAGGTTCAGAAAAAGGATATGGCTATGTGGATGATTACACCCCAGAATTAAGTTTAGCAATCCATGCCAATTTTAGAAATCTAGGTTTAGGGACCCAATTAATGGAAAAGGCTTTTGAGACATTACGAGCTAAAAATTTTAATCAAGTTTCCATAAGTGTAGACCAAGATAATCAAGCGGTTAGTTTATATCAGCGCTTGGGTTTTGATTTGGTAGAAGCGGCTGGAACTGCTTTTACGATGAAGAAAATCCTATAAAACAGCAATAACTTTCCTAATTTCCTTTTAATTTCCTTTTAATTTCCTTTTAATTTCCTTTTAATTTCCTTTTTTGACCCTATTTTTGCAAAAAGTCATGACGCTTCTAGAAAGTATTCGTCAATATTAAAGAATTTAGATTTTGCAGATTTTTAATCTGATTGCTGACAGTTATCAAAGATAAGGGTCTGACGGCTGACTTCTACATTGCTACACAAAACTATCCATAGGAAATGAGTCAACAACAATTTTTACAAGACATCGAAAAAGGCTATACGTTTGAAGGTAAATCCATTACCTTGGGAGCAGCGATGCTGAATGGAGAAACTCAAAAAAATGCTTTAGTCAAATTACCTTTGAGTACTTTAAATAGGCATGGCTTAATTGCAGGGGCTACTGGTTCGGGAAAAACAAAAACGCTACAAATTATAGCAGAACAATTATCGGCTAATAGTGTACCTGTTTTATTGATGGATGTAAAAGGAGATTTAAGTGGAATCGGAGCAGCGAGTGAAGGGCATCCAAAAATTGACGAGCGACATGCTGCTATTGGCATTCCTTTTAATGCAGCTTATAGCCCTATTGAATTTTTATCCCTTTCGGGAGAACCAGGTGCTAGATTAAGAGCAACGGTTACAGAATTTGGCCCTGTGCTATTCTCAAAAATATTAGCCTTAAATTCAACCCAAAGTAGTATTATTTCGGTTATTTTTAAATACTGCGATGATAAGAATCTGCCATTATTGGATTTAAAGGATATGAAGAAGACTTTAAATTACGTAATGGATGAAGGAAAGGAAGATTTTCAAGATTTATATGGAAGAATGTCTTCGGCTTCTATCGGAGCGATTATGCGAAAGATTATAGAGTTAGAACAACAAGGAGCAGAAACATTCTTTGGAGAACATTCTTTTGAAGTAGATGATTTGTGTCGATTGGATGAAAATGGAAAAGGCATGGTCTCTATTATTCGATTGACGGATATACAAGATAAACCAAAGTTGTTTTCGACTTTTATGCTACAAATATTGGCCGAAATCTATGCGACTTTCCCAGAAGAGGGAGATATAGAACAGCCAAAACTAGCGATATTTATTGATGAGGCACATTTAGTATTTAATAAGGCTTCGGATGCCTTGATGGATCAGATTGAGTCGATTATTAAATTAATTCGGTCAAAAGGAGTAGGTATTTTCTTTATCACACAAAATCCAGCGGATGTGCCTGATGATGTATTAGGGCAATTGGGATTAAAAATCCAGCATGCCTTACGTGCTTTCACAGCAAAAGATAGAAAAGCAATAAAATTAGCCGCTCAAAATTATCCAATATCCGATTATTATAAAGTAGAAAAATTATTAACAGAACTGGGTATTGGAGAAGCGTTGGTAACGGTGTTGAATGAAAAAGGGATTCCAACTCCTTTGGCACATACGATGTTAAGAGCGCCACAATCTCGGATGGATGTTTTAACAGAAATGGAAATTAGTGCCATTTTAGGCAAGTCCAAATTGATTAAAAAATATAATGAGGAGATTGATAGAGAAAGTGCTTATGAAATATTGAGTGAAAAGATTGAGGAATTCCAGCAAGAAGCGCATCAAGCGGAGTTGAAAAAACAAAAAGAAAAAGCAAGTAAATCTAAATCTAGGAGTAGAGGCAGAAGGAAAGCCGAAAAATCAACTTTTGAAAAAATAGTCAATAATACCACCACTCGTCAAATTGGCCGAACGGTCGCCAGAGAATTAACAAGAGGTTTATTGGGTGTTTTAGGCATTAAAACTACCCGCCGAAGAAGTAAAAAATCTAGTTGGTTCTAGGTCAGAAAAATGCGTAAATTAGAAAATGATTAAATGAATAAATGTTGGGCTATGTGCAAAACATTTACTCATTTAATCATCTCTTCATTTACTCATTTTAAACTTAATAAGATTCTTTCTTACTAGGAAAATTCCCCGCCTTCACATCCTTAATATAATCTTCTGTCGCTCCTTTAATGACATCAAATAATTCAACATATCTTCTTAGAAAACGAGGTTTAAATTCTTTGGTGATTCCTAACATATCATGGGTGACTAAAACTTGTCCATCTGTCCCAGGCCCAGCACCAATACCAATGGTCGGAATTTGAATACTTTGTGAAACTTCAGTCGCTAAATGCGCAGGAATTTTTTCTAAAACTAAACCAAAGCAACCTAATTCTTGTAACAATTTAGCGTCCGATTTTAATCGAGCTGCTTCTTCCTCTTTTTTGGCACGAACCGTATAAGTCCCAAATTTATAAATAGATTGTGGAGTTAAACCCAAATGTCCCATTACAGGCACACCTGCGGACAAAATACGTTTGATAGACTCTGCTATTTCTTCTCCTCCTTCTAATTTTACGGCATGGGCACCAGATTCTTTCATAATCCGAACGGCAGATTCTAAAGCTTTCATTGAGTTACCTTGATAAGAACCAAAAGGTAAATCGACCACCACTAATGCTCTTTTGACCGCTCGTACTACAGATTGTGCATGATAGATCATTTGGTCAAGCGTGATGGGTAAAGTCGTTTCGTGACCAGCCATAACATTAGAAGCAGAATCACCAACTAAGAGGACATCAATCCCACCTTCATCCAACATTTTAGCGGAAGAATAGTCATAAGCAGTTAGCATAGCAATTTTTTCGCCTTGTTCTTTCATAGACCGCAAAACATGGGTCGTAATTCTTTTAACATCTTTTTTGTGTACGGACATATAGAATTTTGAATGATACTTGTCTATTGACAGGTAGAAATTTTGAATGATGAATAAAGACTGTACGAAGTTTTAGAAATAAAGGAAACCATTCATCCAAGGGGTTACCTACCATTTATGATGAATTTTGCCTAACTAAACATTATCAAAGTTAGGACGAAAGTAGGAAAAGAAAGTGACTAAAAAATGAAAATTAAAAGTAAAATGAAAATTAAAAAGGAGAATCCTTCTAATGATCGGGACGCCATTCTGCATTTTTGTAAATTTGTGGACGCATTGACCGCGCTGATTTTGTTTATTTTAAACAATAATTGACGAATTTGGTGGTTTAATGTGCTACTAATGAACAATGTCTTAATGACTATTGACCAATGATTTAATTATGAAATTGAAATATACCTTATTCATTAGCTGTTTAGTTGTCTTCTTTTCTTGTTCTAATGAATTTGAATTAAATGCGCCAGCGAAAGAAATTCCTATAGTCTATGGCTTATTATCTAGGTCAGATGAAGTGCATTATATCCGAGTGGAAAGAGCGTTTATTGATGCAAATAGGCCTGCATTAGAATTGGCGCAAGATCCCAATGCCTTATATTTTGAAGAGGTGCAAGTAGAACTAGTGAGAGAAAGCAATGGCGATGCTTTTTTATTGGATAGAGCCGATGTAAGTCAATTGGGTTTAGAAAGGGAGGATGGAATTTTTGCAACCACCCCTAATATTTTATATGGAATTGGCGCAAATGAATTGAATCTACAAGAGGAGGAGGTTTACCGACTGAATATTCGTCGAGCAGCAGATGCTTTATTAACAACTGCTATTACTCCAATTGTTGGAGATATACGATTGAATCGACCGATTCCAGGGGAACAAAAACCACAATTGCGCATTATAGCAGACGATGAATTGAATATTGTCTGGGGAGCAGATGAGACAGCGAAACTATTTGATGTAACGATGATCATCAATTATGAAGAATTTAATCCAAATGATGCTAATTCTGTTGTACAAAAATCCTTAGAATGGTCTTTAGCTCAAAGTATAGAAGGAATAGATGGACCCAATCGAATAGAACCAGAAGGCATTGAGTTTTATCAATTTTTAAATACCAATCTGAATATTGATGCCAACTTACAGAGGGTATTAAAAACAATAGATTTTAGAATTGATGCTGGTGGAGAAGAATTATTCAACTACATTAATGTAGGACAAGCCAATACAGGCATTACAAGTGCTCAAGTGATTCCCAATTACACCAACCTATCAAGTGGATTAGGAATTTTTGCTTCAAGAAATACACTTTTAGAAACAGGCTTCGTGCTAGATGCAGAGACAAGAGAAACCTTGCAGAATAATGATTTGACAAGAGATTTGAATTTTAGGTGAGACTGGTTGCTAGTTGCTGGTTACTAGTGGTCTAGGAATTAAATAAAAACCAGTTTAATTTGAATACTTGTCAGTTAGTTTGAAAATTAAATCGAGAGAACCTGAAAAAGAAATCGGCAAAAAATTGCAAAATAGAGCTAGAATTACTTTTTTAACCAGCAACCAGCAACCAGCAACCAGCAACCAGCAACCAATTCATCCCAAAAATAACCAACTTACCTCCGGAAATAGGTCAAAAAGCATATTTCTGTGATAATCAGTTGGTTAATTTGTTTTTAATATATATATTCGGCAGATTTATTTGGTGTAACTTAAATAAAAGTTGAGTTATTTTGTTTTCTAAATATACTTGCTATATTTGCGCCCCTTTTAGAAAATAGGATAAATCCAAAAAATAATTCTTTAGGGAATTAAAACTGAGAATGATTAATCAATTAACACCTGAGCTAATAATTGGAATTATTACAGCCTATTTTGCGCTGTTAATGGGTATCTCTTATTTCACAGGTAAAGATTCAAATAACGAAGACTTTTTTGTTGCTGGCCGCCAATCCCCTTGGTATTTAGTAGCATTTGGTATGGTCGGAGCCTCTCTATCGGGAGTGACCTTTATTTCTGTACCAGGTTGGGTAGAAGCGAGCCAATTTTCTTATATGCAAATGGTTTTCGGCTATTTGTTAGGTTATTTTGTAATTGCTACTGTACTGATGCCGAAGTATTATGAAATGAAATTAACCTCTATTTATACTTATTTAGAGGATAGATTAGGGCATATTTCTTATAAAACTGGAGCGAGTTTCTTCTTATTATCTAGAACGATTGGTGCAGCTTTTCGATTATATTTAGTAGCTGCAGTATTCCATGAATTTGTCATGAGTACCTATGGTATTCCTTTTTGGCTAACGGTTTTAGTAACGATTCTATTAATCTGGATTTATACTTTTAAAGGAGGTATAAAAACAATCGTTGTTACAGATACTTTGCAAACTTTTTGTATGCTTGCAGCGGTATGTTTGACAGTTTATGCTATTGGTGAGAAGATGGACCTTTCTTTTTCAGGGATTTATGACACGGTTAATAGTAGTAATTATAGTCAAACATTTTTCTTTGAGAATGGATGGGTAGATAAAAAGAATTTTTTCAAACAATTTTTTGGTGGAGCAGCTGTAGCGATTGCTATGACAGGTCTTGACCAAGATATGATGCAGAAAAATCTGAGTTGTAAGAGTATCGGAGATGCTCAGAAAAATATGTTTTGGTTCAGTATTGTCTTAATATTTGCTAATTTATTATTTCTTTCTTTAGGCGCTTTGCTTTTTACTTATGCTGGTGAGGTGGGCATAGAAATACCAGAAAGACGAGATTTATTATATCCAACTATTGCTTTACAATATTTATCTCCGACAGTAGGCATTGTCTTTCTCTTGGGCTTAATAGCTGCTGCTTATTCAAGTGCCGACTCTGCATTAACTGCCTTGACAACTTCTTTTTGTATTGATTTTTTAGAAATAGAAAAAAAGGAGCAAACGGAAGCTACAAAAAAGGCCACTCGATTTAAAGTTCACATAGGTTTTTCCGTACTATTATTTTTCTTAATTCTTATTTTCTGGATTGTCAATAAAGACTCTGTAATCGCTGCTATTTTTAAAGCGGCAACTTTCACTTATGGTCCGCTATTAGGGTTATATGCTTTTGGTTTTTATACAAAGCGGAAAGTCATTGATAAATTTGTACCGATTGTTTGTTTGACGGCGGTATTATTAACTTTCGTTATTGATTACTTTTCTGGATTTCTATTATTTGGTTATCAATTTA
>CAZXYA010000269.1:0-12039 GCA_964644655.1 uncultured Saprospiraceae bacterium
TTGAACAGTCTGTAAATTCTCTGCCTCTACCACAGGAATATTTACGCTAAATACTAGCTCCAATTCCATCAATAACTCTGCAAAATCCAGAGAATCAAGTCCCAAATCTTTTATAAAAGAGGCATTGCTTGTTAGGGCTTTTTGGGAGATTCCCATACTTAATAAAATATGAAACACTTCTTTTTTTATCTTTTTTTGAGTCATGAAATATGATTGTTTAATGGTTTGATTGTTCGCGCACGACGTTGACGGGCAGTAAACCATTGTTTTATTTTGAACTAGCAATTATTACTAAGCAGATTTTTGAGCATTTTTGAAAAAACGTTTTCCTAAAAAGATTAATTCTAATAATAGGGTGTATGATAGTCTATAAGACATAGTTGATTGTTTGAGGATTAAACTTATTTACGAGAACTATCAGTTGGCTAAAACTTCCAGTATCTTTAAAATTACCTTTTAACTATTGTCAGCGATTCGTTTTTCATAATCTAACCTTTCTAATTTATACCAATTGTGTGTAACTCCATCAAGGTCAAATCTTTCCATAAATTTTAGTTCGACTTTCTTCAATATCTTAATAGAATCTTCATTTTATTTCAATTTTATATATTCTCTTTCCTGTCGCATATCCTAAAGTATCTCCAAAAAATTGGAATTTATTTAATCCTTTTCCAAATTCTGGTACACTTGTCCAATTTTCTCCTCCGTCCATAGTTTCATAAGTGCCATAAGAACTACTTCCTCCTATCCAACCAATCTTATTATTTATAAACCCTATTCCTTGAGTAAAATAGTGCTTTTTTACATACTCTTTTTCCACCCAAGTCTTTCCGCCATCTTCTGTTTTTAGAAAGTGAAATTTTCCATCATCAACATTTCTTTGTATTGATATATAGCCAATTTCTTTTGTAGGGAAAACAACCTTCCAGCAGTATTCTCCTTTTTGAGATGATTCAAATAATTTATTCCAAGTTTGACCACCATCTTTCGTTGATAGAATTAATGCTTTTGAATTTTCTTTGTCTTTGGTTGTTCCACCTATCATAATTCCATTTTCTTCATCAAAAAAATATGGAGCAATCAATGCACCTGATTTATCATCTAATTTAATTGATTCCCATGTTTTTCCTTTATTCATCGTTTTGATAAAATACGAAGGTCCTCTTACTCTTCCACATCCAACTATCATTTCGTCGGTTACTTTTTGTAATCCACATAATCCTGTTGGATATTCTCCCGAAATATTTGTTGGTTTCCAATTTGTTCCTCCATCATTAGTTTCATATAAAACAATTGAATCTTTAGAGTATAAATCTTTTTCTTCCAATCCAATTGTTCCCAACCAACCATTCAAAGAGTCAGTAAATACCATACATCTGAAAAATGAGCTATCTTTTTTTAATTGTAAATTCCATGAATCACCACCATCTTCTGTTTTATATAGTGTTCCTTTATTATTGATTGCCCAGCCTAAATTCGGAGTTAAAAAACAAATATCATCGCTTCTTCCAGTTCTCTCTGGATAATTTTCTAATTCATTCCAAAGACTTGAATAGGAATTAATCTCAGGCTCAATTATAGTTGTTTTTAGTTTTTTATTACAGGAGTAGATAATCAGTAATACTATTAAAAACAGGAATGATTTCTTAGTCATTTTGTTTGTTGATTTGATTTTGTTTGTTGATGGCACACAGTTTTGGAATAGTAACTAAATATTATTGCTATTTCTTTAATAGGTCAAACTTCCCAAGCCATTTCCAAAATCTCCATCACCTGATACGGCTTTTGCGCTGTATAAAATCAGGTAAAAAAGCTTCAAAAATAGTTTAAAACAAGATTTTAAGCCATTTTAAGGGTGTTTTACCCAAAAGTTCTTTGACAATTTAGGATAACCAAGACCGCTTTCCGAGCGGTTGTATTACCGCGAGGAATCCCGAGCCGTAGTATATATTACTCAAAAATGCCTACGAATACGCAATTTTTTGAGCCAAGGGTTGGTAAATGCTATCTATCGAAGCACCACTATTCATTTTAGTGAAAATGTATTCGATTAGTTTTAATAAACCTTCAGCTTTCATCAATCTGCGTAAAAAAGGTAGAGTGCTGTCCGTCTCCGTTTGGAGTCGCTGTTGAATTTCATTTCGGAGGTCATCATCTTGAATTGCGCATTTGAGCATACAGAAAGTTACAATAACCAAGGCAATATACGTTTGTATAGCCCTATAATTAGGTATCTGATACTTCTCCAATCCTTCGGCTTTGCCCTCTTGGTGAAAAGTTTCAACGGGCCACCTGTGGCGGCGATTTTGTAAAATACTAACGGGATGCCAATCTAAGCGGTTGACAATCGTAAATTTAGGCATATCGGTCAAATCTTCTTTTCTGAAAGAAATGACTAATTTTTGCTTTTTTTCAAAACCTTTTATTCTATGTATTCCACAGTATACGAAACAAGATTGCTTTAGGCCGCGATAGGGATATTTTATTTGTTTTATCGAGGAGTCTTCGGGAAATTCAGCATATTGTTCTCTCAGTTTTTCACAAAATCTTTGAGCAAAAGATATGCTCTACTCTCTTTATCTATCATATTCTGAGTTTCTTGAATGGAACCGACATAATCTCTTTTTGATAGTAGATATTATCAAATTTTTTTCCATAGTGCTTGAGCAAAGAATTATCAACACTCAACACACTATTTGAACGTTTACTTGTTTTAAATTGAGTATGAGTTAATGATTGCAGCATTTCAAGACGCTGCTCATTTATTTGCTCCAAGTCAAAACAGTCACTATTGAAAAAGCGATTAAAGGTGCTTTGGTCTTTATCATCGTTTACAAAAATACGGTTCATAACCTTCTATTGTCTTGTTATCGCTGACAATGAAGCCTGAAACTGCTTTTTTGAAGTGTTCGTAGTGTGCAGAGCTGAAACAAGACTCGAAAAAAAGAGCATATTTCTTAACTATGCTCGGAAAATCTACTAATAGCATCATAAATTAGGCATTTTGCAGCTAATTTAGCTCCTTTTAACCTTTTATGATGAAGTTATCCTATAGCCTTCGGGGCAGGTAAGATATTTCGCCACGCATGAGCAGTATTAGTAGATTCTATCCAATCTTCAGAATTTGTCGCTCAAGTATAAAGGGCTTTCTTATAAAAATAGAAATGGCCCTTAGCAACTTGATTTCATTGTACTTCGAGTCCAATAAAATCAAAAAAGGTTTTTTAAAGGGTCAGCTAAAATAATAGAAACAATACTACAAATTCCAAGGCTTTACAATAGTCACTTCATAAGGTGCTTCAATTTTCTCAATTTCTTCTTGACTTAATTCAACCTCAACAGAATGAGCAGCCTCTTCAATATGCCAAAGCTGCGTTGCCCCAAAAATAGGCGATGCCATCGCCTTATGTTGATGTAACCAAGCCAAGGCAATCTCTGCCCCACTCACTCCTTTTTCCTTAGCTACTTCCATCACGACATCCGCTACTTGAAAAATATTTTCTCTATCATAGAGTTTTTTACCGTAGCCATCTGTTTTACTTCTCAAGGTTCTTGCTTCCGTTCGAGTACGAGTGCCATTTACAATTCCTCTAGCTACTGGACTCCAAGGCAATAGTGAAATATTTTCTGCGACACAATAATTATTCATCTCTCTTTCCTCTTCTCGATAAAGGATATTATAATGGTTTTGCATACTGACAAAGCGAGTCCATCCATTTAAATCAGCAATATAATTGGCTTTGCAAAATTGCCAAGCATACATGCTGGATGCACCGATATATCGAACTTTTCCAGACTGGACCAAATGATGTAAAGTCTCCATCGTTTCCTCAATAGGCGTATTATAATCCCAGCGGTGAATTTGATATAAGTCGATATAATCCGTTTGTAGATTCTTTAAGGATTGGTCTACATGTTTCAATATTTGGGCTTTAGACAAACCTTTTTGAGTCGGGTCTTTGGGGATTGGTAAACCCACTTTGGTGGCAATAATTACCTCCTCCCTTTTGACCATTTTCTTTAGGGCTTTTCCTGTCATTACTTCACTTACTCCAGAAGAATAAATATTGGCCGTATCAAAAAAATTAATCCCTAAATCTAAGCATTTTTTAACATGGGTATCACAATCTGCCTGCTGGTCTAATACCCACGGTCGCCATTCTTTGGTCCCATAAGTCATCATACCTAAACAAACTGCGGATACTTTTAAATCAGAATTGCCTATTACTTTATATTTCATTTTAAGATTTTTTGAAAGTGATTTGTTACTAAACCTGGAAACTCAAAGTGTGCGCCAAATACCATTGCTTGTTTTTCGACAATTCTCTGAATCAAATCCTTAATTGTATTAACCGTTAAATCTGGATAAGAATCTATAAAAGAATACCATTCTGGATGTACCATTTGAATTGGATGTCTAAACGCATCTACTACATGAATCAAAGTTTGCCCAGCTGATTCAATTTCTATAGCATAATGGTCACTTCGATGCCCAAAGGCTTCAATCATTCGAATACCTGGAAAGATTGGACGACGTACATCAATTAAGTGAATCCGATTTTTTAACTTTGGTAGAACTTCTGTACCATATTTTAAGCGACCAGCTAATTTTTTAGGCAGCATCTCCTTCGGTATAATATGCTGAAAGACTCGTTCAAATTCTTCTATTAGCACTTTTTGTCCTGCTTCCGTTGTCCAAGCGTGATAGGCTTTATCAGGCATATAAAATTGAGCATTTGGATATTTCTCTATTCCACCAATATGATCCCCATCGCCATGCGTAATAATTACTGCATTAATAGCCTCATAGGAAATACCCGCCGCTTTCATATTTTCTGCTAGTTGTTGGTCTGCATATCCACAATCAATCATAACTTTATGAAAGCCCGTATTAATATACAAGCAATTGAACCCGACTGTAGGCTTCATTTCGACCATATCACATTGAGTCAAAGCTGTTTTTAAATCAGACTCACTTACTTGTGGAAACATTTTGGCCAAAGGAATTTTTTGACTTTTATCTTTAAATGCTATGCATTCGTAACTTCCTATTTGAAAACGATGGAAACTCATATTCTTGATTAATTCTTTTCTTGTTAAATTTTAACCAATTACTAAAATCGGTAGCTAATTTAATCCGTAGCTAATTACTATTTTAGCTACGGATTTTTTTTTCAAATAGGTTTGAGTATTAACTCCAATACAAGGTATTCGGATTATCTACCAAAATTTTCTGCATAATAGATTCATCTCCAAACAATGCCAATAAATCGACTAAGTCTCCATCATCAGGCATGTGTTCTTTGATATTTGGATGCGGAAAATCTGTGCCCCAGATACAACGGTCTGGTGCTACTTTTATTAATGCTTGTGCATAAGGGACTGCATCGTAAAAAGGTGGGCCTGCGGTGGAATTACGTTCTGAACCGCTCACTTTCACCCACCAGTTTTCTCGGTGCATAAATTCCAATAACTTTTTAAAAGCAGGTTGTTCCACCCCTAAATGTGTAGGTACTTTACCCATATGATCAACCACGATATTCATATCATTGAACTGGCTAAAAAAGTGTTCATATTCAATAATATCTTCGGTATTTACATGAATAACCAGATGCCAACCATATTGCTTCACTCGTTCCAATACATTTTTCATTCCGTTTAAATCAGGCGCACCTCCTAAGTGTTTGACAAAATTAAATCGAACGCCTCTCACCCCTCCTTCGTGTAAGTCTTCAAATTCTTTATCTGTAAAGTCTTTATTGGCAATACAGACGCCACGCCAATATTTATCTCCTCGCCATTTGATAGCATCCAACATTGCCCGATTATCAGGCCCGTGACAACTAGCCTGTACAATAATCGCACGTTCTAAACCGATTTGGTCATGCAGCGCTTTCAATCGCTCCTTACCCGCATCTGGTGGAATATAAGTACTTGTCGGATGATAAGGAAAAACATCTCTAGGTCCAAATACATGACAATGCGCATCACAGGCTAAAGATGGTGCTTTGAACTTAGGGGTGTTTGGATTGGGGTCTGGTGGCATGCAAGTTTTCTTTGCCATAATTAAGTTAATGTAACCGCCAAATTTATTTGGCTGGTTCTCCCTATGTAAAGAGAAAAAAACACCAAATACAAACCTGACTGTTTAAAATATGAATAAAAAATATTAAAAAGAACCAGCCAAATAAATTTGGTGGTTAAGAAAAAACTAATACATTCGTCTACTATAAACCAATTAAAACCTATGAAAATTTCAGAAATAAAAGAAGATTACAAAAGAAACTTACCCCACATCCAACCAATCGGTGCAGCCTTTTTTGTTACCTTCCGACTAAAAGATTCTATTCCAAAAGCAAAAATTTGGCGGTTCAAAAGTGCTTATGATAAAGCAGTAGAATTAATAAAATTGAACGCCAAAATAGACTTGGATTTTCAATTATACAATGAACGAAAACGTTTTTTTGCTCATTATGACGCTCTTTTAGATGCAATGAATGACGGGCCAACTCATTTAAAACAACCCGAAATCGCTAAAATTGTAGCAAATGAACTACATCGTTTCGATGATGATTTATATAAATTGATTGCCTATTCTATCATGCCTAACCATGTTCATATTCTAATTGATACTAGCATCCAAATTCCTAGTTATTTTGATGTTTCAAAATGGGAATCATTAGAATTTGAGCCGTTGAGCAACATCATGAAAAAAATAAAAGGTCCTTCTGCTGTTTATGCTAATCGAATACTTGACCGCAAAGGTAAATTTTGGCAACGAGAAAGTTACGACCACTATATTAGAAATGTCAAAGAATTTAATCGGGTTATTGCTTACATTTTGAATAACCCTGTTAAAGCTGGTTTAGTTAAACGCTGGGAAGACCATCCTTTTACCTTTTTGACTAATCAATCGTAACTGCCAAATTTATTTGGCTGGTTCAATGCTATACGAAGAACCGGCCAAATAAATTTGGCGGTTACATTAAATACTAGCCATATATCCCCCATCAACATTCATGGCTGTCCCTGTAATATAATCAGCAAGTGGACTACACAAAAAGGCAATATAATTAGCCAATTCTTTTGGTTCGCCCATTCGATTGAGTGGTACTTGTGCCAATCGTTTATCAATAGCGGCTTCGATGGATAAATTTTCTCGATTCGCTAATGCCTTAACTGCTCCCATTTGTCTATCGGTCATAAATTTACCTGGCACGACTGCGTTTACTGTAATTCCGAAGGGCGCAATTTCTCGGCTTAAAGTTTTTATCATCGCGTGAATGCCTGCACGAAGGGTATTACTCAATAATAAATTATCCTGTGGTTGCTTAGCACCAGTAGTAGTAATGACCAATAAACGCCCTCCATTTTCTTGTTCTTTCATGATTGCTAAACCTTCTCGGAACAAACGAATGGTACTCATTAAAGTATTCTCTATTGCCGAATACCACATTTCATCTGAAAAAGATTCAAATTTCCCTGATTTGGGTCCACCAGAATTAGATAATAAAATGTCTAGTTGACCACATTCCTCCTTTACAAATTGTAGCAATTTAGTAATGTCTTCCTTTTTAGAAACATCGGCAGGAAAAGTTAAAACGGTATTCCCCGTCGATTCTTTAATTTTGGCAGCGGCTTCTAATAGATTAGCCTCGCTTCGGGAAGCAATAACGACTTTACAACCTTCTGCGGCTAGTCGTTGGGCTGCTCCAAATCCTAAGCCTTTGCTACCTCCTGTAACTAGGGCTACTTTATTTTTTATTTGTAAATCCATAACTTTCAATGAAAATTAAAATGAAAATTGAAATTAAAAACACTCTGGGCATCCACAGTTAAGGAATAAACACTTTCCCAATACTAATTAATCTTGATGTTCGAATAACGCCTGATTTTTTAAAAACCAATTCATTATGCTTTTCTTCAATCGTCAAATTAACGGTGAATTGTCCCGAAGGATGTTCAATCGACATAGGTTGATTAAAATCTGCCAATGGGTCAATAATACCTCCTCCAACTGAATTAGGGAGAATAGCTCCTGTTGCCGCAGATACTGCCCCTAATACACCAATAGCCGCATGACAAACATGAGGAATAAAGGTTCTAGTGTTCACTAACCCCCCGTTTTTAGAAGGGGAAATTAAACACATTTTAGGCACGGTTTTATTTGTAACATCGCCTAAATTCATTTTTGGCCCAAGTTGCAAGCGAATACTTTCTAAATCTTTTTTTAAGTCAGCATCTGCATCCAATTCTGCTTTTGTCTCATAACCTGAAATACCTAAATCTGTTGCTCTTAAAAGCACAACGGGCATCCCATTATCAACACAAGTGACTTCGATACCATCTACTTTATCTATCACATTTCCTGTTGGTAATAATGCCCCACAATTTTTCCCTGCCACATCCAAATAATTGCAAATAATAGGTGCAGCCGTTCCTGGCACACCATCCACTTTTGAATTTCCTTTATAATTGACTTGACCATCTGGCGTTTCTAAAGTTACTTCACAAAGACTATTGCTATTCACCATTCTAATAACTGCGGTAGTTTGTCCATTAGTAGCCGAAAAAATACCCGTTTCAATAGCAAAAGGTAATACACCTGATAAAATATTGCCACAATTTTGTACCGTTGCCAATTGTCCTTTTCCCATCACTACTTGGACAAACAAATAATCTAAATCTACGTCTGCTCTTTCGGATGGGGAAACAATAGCAACTTTTGCCGTCAATGAATCTGCGCCACCAAGTCCATCAATTTGTCTAGGATCGCCCTTCCCTACTCCTTCCATGATGGCTAAGATAACTTTATTTCTTTCCGTTTCATCGGAAGGCAAATCTTTAGCATTTAGGTAAACGCCTTTAGAACTTCCACCTCTAAGTTGCGCATAAGGTACAGATTGTTGCATTGCTATTGAATGAAAATTAAAAAATAATCCGTTGCTAACTTAATCCGTTGCTAAAAATAGCAATTAGCAACGGATTAAGTTAGCAACGCCTGCCTATCGCAGGCAGGGATTTTATGATCCTATTAGATATTGAATCAATTCGTTTTTTGAAAGCTTTTTCGTCAGTAATTGATGGATTTCTTGTACTTTTTCTTTGTAATCCCTAGATTCCTCTTTATGAAAAAGTTGATTAAATCGCCTAGTCTTTTCCATTTTTGGACTATTTGCCTGAATACAGTTTTGGGAATAATTTTCTATTAAAACTGGATTATTATTTTTATAAAACTCAATGAATCCTTTTGCTAATTTAGCGGCATCGCCGAAAGCCATATTCATCCCCTTAGAACCAAATCTAGGCACTTGGTGGGCAGCATCTCCAGCAATAAACAACCGTCCATATTGCAGCTTATCGGTTCTAAAAAAACGCATATAATCCAATTTCAAATTTTCCATACTTCCACGATTAATTGCAATAGCTAGCCGATTTTCCATATCGTCCCATATTTCCTCCATTGATGGCAAATCATCCATTTCTGTACCTCTTTTTACTTGCATATAAAATCGAGTCTGTCCATTTGCATTAGGCATTTGCATGGCAAACCCATTTGGATGAAAAGCAATAATAGGAGCAGCTTCCGACGGTGTTTTTTCTACTAACCATTCTAACCAAGCATAGGGCAATTCTTCTTTTATTTCTTGGCGCAATTTATTTGGAATCGACCGCCGACTGATTCCTCGAAATCCATCACAGCCAACTACATAATCACCCGTCATAGAATGAATTTGTCCATTTAGCGTATAAATAATTTTGACTTTATCCTCGGTTAACCCTTCATATCGTTGCCCTTTGGCTTCCCAAATAATAGGCATCCTATCCGCTTTTAAACTTTCTAGCAAATCTGCTACTATATTTTTTTGGTCGTAAATTATAGCTTGTTTTTCAGCCGATTGGTCAAGTGGCAATACTATTTTTTCACCATCTATTTGAAATCGGATTTGATTGATAACTTTGCTCTTTTCTAATATTTGGTTGGTTGGTATTTCTTTCTGTAATAATTGAATAATTTCGTGCTCCAATAAACCACCTCGATTATTTTTTCTTAAAAAGGATTCATTCCGATTTTCTAGAATAACACAATCGATATTTTGATTAGCTAACATTCGAGCCAATAGCAATCCAGCAGGTCCTGCGCCAATAATGACTACTTGATGGTGGTTCATTTTGGTAAATATTTAGCTAGATTTTGTACCGCTCCTTCAGACATAAAAGTACTTAAATTTTCTCCTTCCAACATATTAACGACCGCCTCCATCTCATGCATCCGTCTTTTGGCATGTGTTCGACTTCCTTTCACAAAACGGTCAATTAATGCATCATTTTCTCCTATAATAGAATGTATTTGGGTTCTAATATAAGTCTCCAATCCAAATTGAGTTCCTGCTTCCATTGCTTCACAAACCACCGCAGCTACTCCTTTATAGACAATAGACCTCAACAGTTTTCTACCTGCAGCATCTCCCGTTTTATCATTTAAATAAGTTAAATTCAGATTAAAAGGAGCTAGTTTTTTAGCTAATAATTTTGCGCCACCACCACTTGCTAAAAGTGGAACTTTAATCCCTTTAGGTGGAACTGGCGCCATAATAGCTAAATCCACAAAATGAATATTGGCGGATAGTAAAATGGATTCAATTTCTTGTTTGGTACTCGGAGAAGAAGTATTCATTTCACAATAAATAGCTCCATTTTTTATAAAAGGTAAGATTTCTTTGGCTATGCCTTTTGATTCGGAAGTATAGTTTACACTAAAAATAATGTCTGCATCTTTTACTGCGGCTGGATTATTTTCGGCAAACACCACTTTAGGATTTAAAGCTCTTTTTAAATCTGGATCCCAACCACTTACCCTTACCCCCATTTCTGTCAAATCATTGGCAAAATGACTACCTGCCTCGCCTAGTCCTAAAATTGCTATTTTCATAGTTTTAAATTAGGGGTCAGGTGCGAGGAGTCAGGGGTCAGAAACTAGTTAAACTTATCTTTATCTGACCCCTGACTCCTGACTCCTCACACCTGACTCCTCATTACTTAATACCCAAACTTCTTATCCCATCCATAAATCTGCAAAGAAGTTTCTCCTTCATTTAATCTTGCTCTAACTCTAGCTTCTTTTTGTTCTCTAGCGTAGGATTTAAGAATCGCCTCTTCTACCATATCTTTTGGTATCACGACTACTCCATCTCTGTCTCCAACAATAATATCTCCTGGATTTACCGTTATTTCACCAATCGTAATAGGTTCATTTAAACTACCTTCAGGGTCTTTACCTGTCCCTTTAATGCATAAACCTCTACAAAAAACTGGAAACCCTAGCTCCTCTATTTCATCTGCATCTCGCACACAAGCATCGATTACTAAACCTATCATGCCTTGTTTCATTGCACCCGAGGTCAATAAATCTCCCCAGTAGCCTGCCTCGTAGGCTTCCGAACAATTGGCGATAATGACATCCCCAGGATTGGCATTGGCTACCGCTCTATGTAAATTGACATTCATATATGCTTTTGCCTTGACCGTATAGGCAGGGCCACAGATGCGCATATTTTTATTGATTGGTTTTATTTGGTAAGGAAGATTACCAATTTTCCCTATTGCCTCGTGAATGGTCGCTGTGCCGAATTGGGAAAGCTCGGCTAATTGTGCTTTGGTTGCCATGTTTTAAGGTGTCAGGTGTCAGGTATTAGGAGTCAGGGAGTATCGTCTGACTCCTGACTCCTTGTATCTGACTCCTCATTAAGAAAAATGTATATCTGGAACGATAGTATCCAAGACCACGGGAACTACTCTCTGATGTGCCTCTGCAAATTTAACATGCTGTTTACCAGAAATTCTACGGGCATGATTGCCTCTTCTAGCGCCCAATTCCGTATAATAATTTTTTAGGTATTCTTGTGCTCGCATACAGCCCATTGCAGCTACTTTCTTATCAAAAACAGACGTAATATCAATGAAAGTATTGGGCACAAAGCCTGATAATTCTGGTTGATGTGGCTCAAAAGAATACCAAATTGGTGGGTCAATTCTTTT
>CAZXYA010000270.1:0-12001 GCA_964644655.1 uncultured Saprospiraceae bacterium
GCTAAAATGGCATTTTTTAAGTCTTTTTCATTCAGCCCACTATCCTTTAATAATTGGGATACGGAATCTTTTACTCTTAAAATACCTAATAATAAATGCTCCAAAGAAACGTATTCATCCCCAAATTCCTTTAGAAATATATTCGCTCTTTGTACGGCTTCGTTGGCAGGACGAGACAAAAATTGTCCACCACTTGATGCTTGTTTTGGATAGGTTTCTAAAATACTATTTAAAGCCTGTTTGACGGCTGGTAAATTAGCAGATAGTTTTTTGAATATATAAGGCGTTACATTTTCATCTACTTCAAAGATACCTTTTAGCAAATGACCTACCTCAATGGCTTGATGGTCTTTTTCTAAAGCCAATTGCTGGGCACTTTGTAATGCTTCTTGTGTTTTTAAGGTGATGTTATTTAAATTCATATTTACAGGATGACAGGATTATATAATGATTAACAGGATTCCTTTTCAGCTTGTTCTATCTTAAATCAACTAATCTCTAAATCCTATTTTAACTACATCTTTAATATATCAAGAGATGTACCATGCTAAAAAAAAGGACAAATTGTATTTCAAATTCAAATTAAAGCGCCTTTATGTCAGGCTGCTTGTAAATATCCTGTCATAATGACCATTACATATAGCTTATCTAGGAAGGTTTTTAATACTTTTAATAAGTCCTTCTAATTCATTATGATTCATATGATTGTCATCTATAATCTGCTGAAAATAATTAATAGTCGCTTGGTATTTCATTTCTTGTATATCAGGGATACTTGTTTCGGGAAAGAAAACTGGAAATTTGCCCTTTTGTTGATTAGCAATTCTAGTTTCGATTAAACGATAATCAATGTCAAAAGAAGAGACAATCTTCTTTAAAAAATCGTTGGCATTCTCAAAAGGAATATTTATCCCATTGTTTTGTAAGTTTAATTGGTGGCTGAATAAAGTAAGGGTATCGCTCCCAACTAGGCCAAAGGTGTCTTTTATAGCAACCGTTGCCAATAACTTAAAAATGTGTCTGTCTTGTTCTAAAAAATCAATCGTTAGTTGATGACGAGCAGGGCTTTTTTGATTGAATATGTAATTTATATATAGAGAATCCTGTAAATTAACCATTGTATCCAGAGGAATTATCTTAAAATCCCAATTATACTGATAACTTTTAGATTCCGTATCCATTTCTCTTTGAGCCCAAGCATTAAGTTGGGAAATTTCTTCCGCTTCATCTTCTATATTACAATCTCCTTCCTCGCAAAAAACATAAAAGGGATTCACTATAATTTCAGCTCTTTTTAAGGCACATGCTTTTAAATCAGTTTTTTGCGTATTCGTAAATTTTTTAAATTGCTTAGTCGTTCTATTACCAGCTCTAATAAATTTTTCATCAATCTCGGAAAGTGGAAAGATTTCTATTTCAAAATCAGGCAAAGTGGTGTCTTTTTCCAAATTGGCTAACTTAAACTTGATATTTTTATCCGCCTTGAACGGAATCCCTCTTAAAGTACTAGTCCGAGCAGATCTGTTTTGTTGATTAATCAATTCATCTGTGCCCTGATAGGCAAAGTTATATTTCTGTACTTCATATTCCAAGGCATAATCAGCAAACAAACTCAATCTCCCATCCTCTTTCTTTGGGTAAATATCAACAGTTTCAATAACAAATTTATCTTTAGAATTATTAAGAATAGCTTCTGTTGGCATAAAATAATTACTTTCAATTCTTAGTCCGATTAAAGTTTCATCCAAAGGAGTATCCTTACCTAGCGTAAAGTTTACTTTTATAAAACCTATTATGGAATCCTCTCTTCGATTTTTTGACACCTCGACAAACTGAAATTGTAAATGTTGGAAACTAGGCATATATTTGAGTACTTTCAAATAAGGTTTGCCATCGATAATAAGTTGAAGCGTATCTGGTTCTTCTAAAGCCTTTTTTTCCTCCTCATAAAACTTAAATAATAGTTCTTCTTTTGCATTTTTCTCCAAGGAAAAGGGAATAAGTAATTCAAATTGGCTAACCGCTTCGGACCACGGATGCCATAGTCCGTTATAGTTTTTATTTTTATTTAAACGATAATGTTTCTTTTCATTAAATCGACTAGAAGCATCTTGAAGCGCAATCACTCTTAATACAGTATCTTTCTTCCACCAAATTATTTCGGAGGGATGAATTTCTGGTCGGTTGTTATGTACGTATTCTCTAACTGGAGGGCCATATAAACAAATAGTGGTCCCTAGATAATCATTAACTTTCGCGTTTTCGTGATTTTTAATGGGAAATCCTAAGATAGATTCGTTATTAGAAGTACTGAAAGGTGTGATTTCTCCCTCCACTAAAGTTTCTCCCGATTTTGACATTTTCCAAGTACCTCCCTTTTTATCCCATTTAAATAAATTAATATTTTTATATAATTCAGCTAACTGGGTAATAAAGGAAAAATTGGAATCCGGTTTGACAAAAATGTTCCAATCTTTTTCCTCTCCCGAAGCAGTAGAATGATGGGTATTAAAATGGTCAAATTTGCCACATATCGTTACTTTTTGTGGCAATAAAGGAAACCAATTATTGACGGCTAAAGTGTTAAAATATTTTTTCTTTACAGGCATAGTTCCCAAAAATGCTCCATTGTTGAGGGGTCGCCTACCTTGTAGCCCCAATTGATTAGCCTTTATAAAAGACCAAGCTCTGAATAGGGTATCATTCCATATTGGCAAGTCTTCAAAATTCAATTCATTACTAGCCTGGACGGTTCCAAAATCATCTTGAATATCCTTAATATCAAAAGTATTCCCATTATCCTGACAGCTAAAAAAAAGGCTCCCTAATAAAAAACATAATAATATAGAATTATCTAGTTTCATTTTGTGTTTTGGTTTTATAAAGAAGTTATGTTGTTATTCAGTAAAGAGCCTAATCTAGGATAAGTGCATTTTACTAATATAATCATGCCCTTCATCCCTTGTTATCTACTGAATAATCCCGAATTTATTTAAATTTAAGCGTTTTTGACCACCTTCGAAACCATCATTTCACATCCACTTTGTAAAAAATACCCTACATCTTTTTTGCAGCTAAAGAACTTAGTGCCAGTATGGTCCATTGTGGATTGACCCCTAAACTAGTTGGAAAAATAGAAGCATCGACTACATGTACATTGTCAAAATCTACTAATTTAAAATTTTCATCTACCACCCTATTATTTCCTTGCTCATTAACATTCGCAGACATTAAGTTTCCTCCTTGAGGATGAGCAGTACTTATTATTAAATCCTGCTTAGATAGTGGGTGATTATCCAATAATTCGAGAAATTTAGTCACCTCTTCTTCTTTTAATAAATTTAATTTTATCCCTGGTCGCATTGGGAGAATAGCACTTTTAGCACCTGAGTTTTTACCAATTTGAATCATGGTTTTAAAAGCCGTTTTAATTTTTTCACTATCTGCCTCCGTAATTTCCCATTTAAACGATCGTCCATCAATAAGGCTAGGGTCGGCAAACATCTCTCCTGAATTTTCAGACCCAATCAATACCCCAAAATTTAATAATTTATCATAATTGGTCATCGTATTTTTAAAAGTATCAAAATTAAAAGGTAGGGTAAGTGCAAAAGCAGCAGGAGGATTAAAGTAGGTTTCATACACCAAATGATTGGCTTCATCATAAGTAGCCATCGTAATTTGGTTCCCTTCAAAAGCTTTAATCGTTTTATCGTATTCAAGGGTAACTGGAAAAGCATAATTGCAGGAAAGCTGTTTTCCAATATTAGGATTTTCAATATTACTTCTAAGCAATATTTGACTACTACCAAGGCATCCCGCAGCTATAATTAAAGATTTATTGATTTTAATTCTTCGAAGCTGTCCATCTCTAGAACGAACCAATATTTCAGTCGCAATTTGAGTTTTTCCATTGGTTTCCGCAAAATTAAAATTGATGACATTTGTATTGTCTAAAATGTGAATTCCTGCTTCTTCGGCCCAACGGATATAGGTAGCTGCCATCGTCAATTTTTCTGCTCTTTTATTCCCTGAATTCCATAACTCATCTCCTTTTTCATTTTTTGCATTCACTAATACATTTTCTGGTTCGCTTAGTATTACGTTCTCTACGCCGCCTTCCACTCCTTTTATAAATAAATCCTTAACGGTCTGGTTTATCGCTTTATCATCTAGTGGGTGAATATTAATTTCCTCCTTTATTAATTCATATTCGTTTTCTAGAAGTGTTTTCCCATTGGTTGATTTTTCCCAAAATTTTAAACCAAATCCCTTTTCCTCTTCTCTCCAAACTGCCTTCGTCCTATCTTTCATTTCAAAACATACCGCATTATTGATAACGGTAGTGCCGCCTAAAGCCTCTCCTTGCAAAACGACCATATCGAATTTTTGAGTTTGTTGCAAACCACCATCCTTATACAATCTAGCAAGCATCACTAATTCATCGTCTACCATATCATTGGCAGGAGAATTACGTTTTCCTTTTTCAATAAGGAGAATTTTTGAAGGATCTTGCCCTTCCATTTGGGACAGTCTATAAGCCATAACTGCTCCTCCAGCACCAGAACCAACAATAATATAATCATAGGCTTGAGCTTCGTCAATCTTTCGCCCTATATTAGCCATGATATGTTTTAGTAAGACCTCCTTATCTAATTTTTCCTTTGTCTTATAGGTTTTAGTGACCTCTGGAGTGGAAACCGTTTTTTGAGTTGCAGAAGTGCTAGAACGCCTCCTTTCTTCGAGCGGTATATAATTGACGGATTTCTTTCCAGTATCTGTAGTAAAATGAGCCAAGGTTAATAAGGCACGAATAGAAGTACCTAACAGAAAAGAAACTTCCGATAAAGCTGGAATTAATGCTCGCTTTCTTTCTTGTGGTAACCTAAAAATGAATCTTTTTAAGAAATAATTTCTTTCCACCTTGTCCATCATTGAAAAAGGAGGACGATACCCATAAATTAAGCTTAAAATATTTTCTAAAAACCAAAAAGGAAAATTGATTAACCCTCGTTTTCTACCTTTAGTACTGCTGAGGTAACCATCAATTTTTCGAACCGATTCATAAGCATTCACATTTTCTTCCTCAAAAAAACTTTGAACGGCAGCCTCCGAAGTCATTGCTTCTGGTGGTGATAATGCAGTAATTTGATAATCTACATTATAAGTAAGTCGCCGTAACACCCATAACAAACCAACAATAAGCTGAGCAACCATAAAATAGCCGATTAGGTATAGATTTGTCTCTGGACCAAAACCTAAGTCTTTAGTTTGAAGGATTAGCAACCAAAATAGGCTAATAATAATGGAAGAAAGTAATGCCCCTGAAAGAACATGTACAAAATATCTTTTAAGATTATTCCATCTTGCACATAAAAAAGCGGTAAAACCCAATCCACCCCAAAAAGTAAAGGTATTGTATAGGATATAATCTACATCTCCTTTTTCCACACTATAAAAAATAGAATCGTAGCCATCAAATCTATCCCAAGCTATATAAGCACAATAGCTCAGACTTATAAAGGCTATAGCAATAAATAACCAGATGTTTAGTCTATAAGCAGAGGACAAATCTTTTGGCAGATTTTTATTTAATTCAAATTCCTTCCCTCGATGTTTTTTAGATAATCTCCATAAGATAAATAGGATAACTACTAGAATTAAATCTGGTATCGCTGCAGTTAGGAGTAATTCTTGTGTTTTTTCTGAATTGGGCACAAAAAATCGAAAGCCCAAAGTTGCTACCGTAGAAATAATATGTGCCACCAATAAAGCCAATAAACTAAACCATCTAGTAGATTTATTAAAACCAGCATGCAATCCTAAAATAATTAATAGGGAAAGTTTCCCAAAAAAATTAACACATTGAATGGGGTTGACATAGGTTTTATCTAATAGTAATTGGGCATCGCCAGAGAATAATTGGCCTCCTGCACTAAAACTTCCAACTATAAGAAATAAGGTGAAAAAACTAAAATAAAGGGTGAATAATCTTATTAGGATAAAATAAATTTTTGCCCAGTTTATCCCATTTTTTAAAATCGCCCCAATCCGTTTAAAAAAAGAGGCAGGCTTATGCTCCAATTTAAGGAAAAAAGGTCTTTTTCGCGGAGGAACCGTGACCTCATCTTTAGTCCAATTCCCTATTTTTTCCTCTGAGGATTTTTTTGATATGCCAACAAAACTAAACAGTTCTGAATCTTTATTTTTTTTGTATTGTTCATAATTGGATTTATCAATAAAAAAATGAGCAACAAATCGGCTAATCCACAACATAATAGGTCCTAAAAACAAACTCAATGTCCCCAACCAAATCAAAGACCTTTGATAGAAAGGTCGTCCGTCAAGTAACCAGTTTTGGTAATCCCATATAGGAATTCCATAATTCAACCGAACCATTGCTTCCAGGTAAACATCTACCACAAAAAAGGGAATCAATATCAATAAAATGATAACTACGGAACTACTTTTTCTAAGTGTCGTAAATATCAGCGGGTATAAAAATCCAAAAATTAGCACCCCAAAAACTTCTACCCAAACAGATTTGAAAGTAATAACTTTAAATATATTAACCGCTGTATAAGCTACCACTATACTTAGCATTACACTAGTTATGGTAGTTAAAATAAATTTAGCCCTGTTTTTTTTTAGGTGATCTAAGGTATCGAAATAAGTAAACCCTTTTAAGTTAAATAATCTAGGTATTTTCATTTTTCTATTGGTTTTGTATTGTTTTATTGATTGTTATTTTCTTTTTCAGCTTTCCAGTCAGCTCCACCTAACATCCCATTTTCTTTGAGGATATCTCGTATCACGGCTTCTACATTGTGATTTCGGGCTACCCGAGTGATTCGTCCAGTTAATTCATCATAGGCATTTTGATTGGGCATATCGTTTATCTGCGCCATTAATAATTGGGCAATTCTCAAACTCTTATTTTTTTGATACCAAAAAAAGGCAATCAAGCCCAAAGCTATTAATCCACCAAAAAGCAATAATTGTTTGACCCATTTTTGTACAAAAGATAATTCGTCTTCTTCAACTATTGGTTTTAAATCCTTATTTATTCTATTAATGATAATACCGATGGCAGAATCTAGCCTTGCATTTAACGAGTCACCCATACTTTGACCAATCAATTGAGTTTTCAATTGTTCTAGTCGTGCATCAGTAATTACACTATCTAAAAGGCCCGTTGATAAGCTGCGCAGCCTGCGCTCAAAATTATCATTTAAGCTGCCATTCAAAGACTCTGCTAGAAACTGGGTCAACCTTTCTCGGTTTTCATCATCTGTTAAACCGCCAAAAATTTCTTTTATAGCCAGCTTACCCTGCGTCGAAGTATTATTAAAAAAAGAATCAATTTGAGCTTTTAATATCGCATCATCTAATCCTTTGCCAACGCCTTCCATCACCTTTTTGCCAATAATTTCGCTGAGTGTATCCACACCAATTTTTGCCAATCTTTCTTTGCTTAGGCTATCAGTTATGGTTTTTGTAATTCTTCCGATTAGTTGGTCGATATTTTGTTTTGTGGAATCAGAGGTAAGTTTATCTGTCATTCCTTCCACCAAATTTCCTCCTATTTCTTTAGAGGAATCTTTAAGGTTTTCAATAAATTTATTGCAGGAATTTAAAATGAAAAAAGCTGCTAATAACACAGCAATAATCCGTATTTTTCTAGTGGAAAAAAGTTTTGAAATAGTTTTAAAATCTAATTTTTTTAGATAGATTAGTTTTCTAAATTTAGCTTTCATTTATAAGTTTTTAATTGATTTCTAATGCAAAATAGAAAAAAAATCAAAAAAAATTATAATTATTTCTGAAATTTTATATTTATTTTTTAAATTTATGATAAATACTAACCAATTATAACTTGCAGATTTTCAATATTTTAATTTTTTGGTCTACAAGTTTTCTTAAAAAAACCATAATATGAAATCAAAAAACTTACCTTCTTACCAGAAAAATTGTTTACCAATTTTAATCCAAAATCAATATAATAAAGTAGGCCCTTTGGAAAATTTCAAATTTCTTAATTAAATACCTAGAAGAAGCAGCCTAATAAATCAATTTGTGGATTCAAAATCAGTAATTATATTGTTGTAATATTTGTTATTTTTATAATTTACTCATTAATCAATATGAAATTAATTACCCCATTCTACCATTCTTATTTGTTAATTATTCTGTTTTTTTCTTTTCAGGATAGCCACGCTAAGGCTTTGCCTAATATAGGTTATGGTGAGCTAGATACACTCTGGCAACAAACTTCGATTCTAATTCCTGATGACTTTATTTTTTCAATAGAAACTATCAAACCTGCTTATCGTTCGGAGTGGACAACAGAATCATTGATTCCTCAAACAACTATTTTTATTGGGGGTGCTTCTTTTAAAGGAAAAGAAAAGCCCAAACGAAAAGATGACCTTTTCACTCAAAATATTTGGTATTGGTTCAAAACGCTGTTTCATGGAAGAGGGCATTTCCTTACCTCTAAAAAAAGTACAAGATTTCTAGGTATAATTCGCAACAGCTTATATAGTTTAAAATTTGGAAATGAGCCAATTTCACCTAAGCAAATGAAAAAAAATAAACAAAAAGGGCTTAGAAAAGTAATTAATGAAATTAGTGAGTTTTATGCTAAAAATGGATATGGCTCTAATGCCAATATCAATTTGATTGGATCTAGTTATGGAAGTGTAGTAGCCGCACACGTGACGCTTCAATTGGCCAGTTGTGATTTCCGTGTTGAAACATTAACCCTTACCGCCTCACCAATTGCCCAAGAATCAATATTAGGCGATTCTCTATTAAGTTTAGAAGCGGAAGGGAAAATTGGTAAAATAATTTGGCATCCCAATGAAGATGATAATATTTCTGGAGCTTCGGGGAATCTTTCTGTCTGGAAATTAATGTTCCCAAAACCTGGTTCAGGGCAAGCATCCATCATCTTACCTTCCCACCCTCATAATAAGGCAAGAGAACATACTTTTAGAACTGGGCAAATCATCATGGAAACGTTAATAAATAATGATACGGAAGGATCTCTTATAAAAGGTGTAGTTTTGGATAGCCTAAGTAAAATCCCTAATAAGGAATGAATTAAAATTAAAAAATGTACTAAATATCAGCATGTTTTAATTTCAAGAAGGAGCATTTATTTCTTTAGCGTTTTAAATTATAAAAAACCATTATGAAAATATATATCTTATTATTTTTTACTTTTCTACCTAATTTTGTTTTTTCACAAAATAATAATAGTAATCCTGACAATAATCCCGAACCGCTAGATTTATCAGGGTTCATAGACACTACAAGTTTTTTTCCAGGGAGAGGTGCTTTTGGTATAGAAATAAGTCCTACCTATCAATTTGGTGGTACATTTAGAATGGAATATGGATTCAACTTTGTCTATACCTCTTGGGTAAATTTGGAGCAAAATATGAAAGACGATGTTTTATTAAACAAAAACTGGGGCCTGCAACAATGGGGGCCAAGTATTAATTTTAGTAGAATCACCGTCGCTGATGCCTCTGGAGAAATTATCGAAGATTGGAGTGCTAAACTAGGCATCACCTATAACCGAATCAATGTTCCCTTTTATAGCCTAGGTTTTACTAGTCGAATAAAAGCAGTAACCGTTTTTCCACAAGGAGAAGCCTCTTTTTTTGATTTTGATAACCTGTACCTGCAGCCTGAAATTGGCATTACCTGGATGAGTATTTTTAATATTTATTACAGTAGGAATGTTCCCTTAAATGGACCAATTGGGTCAATTATCCCTACTCATTCTATCAAATTTACACTAAATATAAACGCTTCTTTTTTCAATTTTGGCTTGCAAGGCCTCTAAAAATTCATATAATTTTGAACGACTTTCAAAATTCTATCCATTCCCTCAGCCAATGGACGCACTACGGGAATTCCTAATTCGATTTCCTTATCCCTTTGATAGGCTTTTAATGCTTCCTCAGAAAGCCCACCTTCGTTAAGGGTAACGGCTAACACCTTCGAACCGTACATTTCGATTAGTTGGATTTCACTAACCAAAGAAGGAATTGGACCCCATGCTTGATGGTCATCAAAATAAGTTCTAGCAGGTCTATGTTGCAAAACCACTCCTTTAACATTTCCTGAGATTAAAAACTCCGTCCCACAAGGTCCAGATGGATTTCGTAAAGAAGATTGTCCTTCAATTAAAATGAGGTCTGGGCTTTCTTCCTTATCTGCTGTCACGATTGCTTTTTCTATTTCGCCGCTAATAAAATCATTCAAGGTAGAATCAAAAATAAATCCATGTTTATAGCCTTGCATCCAACCTGTTTGGCCTGTATAAATCATCTCTGCTTGGATGCCTTTTTCCCGACAAGCTTCCATCAAAAAACGACAAGTTGTTCTTTTCCCTACAGCACAATCCATTCCTAAAACAGCAATTTTAGGGGTTTTTACTTTATATATCTCCCCTGTCCAAAAGCTTAATTCATGAAATTTCCTGGGTTTTCTAACATCCGTTAAAGTCACGCCATAATGAGTGGCTTTGGTTTTAAATTCCGAATCTTCACTTAATAAAGTATGCAATCCACAAACAATCGAAATGCGCTGTTCCATGGCAATCAACAATTCTTCTCTAAAATCATCTGGCAATAAACCACCTTCTAAAGCGACCCCAACTACATAATATTTGGGCCGAAGGTTGTCTGCTTGAAGATAGCTTAATACATCTTTATAAATTGGCATATTTAATTTTCGACCATCCATTACTTCTCCTGCATCTTGCCCAGCAAATTTATAATCAATGACTGCTTGGATTTCAAATCTTTCTGTTCCTCTTAATAATCCATGGCAGGTTTTGGCATTCATCGTGTCTAACATTCCGTTGGTTAATATGATAGCAGTTGATTTTTCCATAATTTCGTATATTTACCTATGCAACAAATTTTTTAAAAATAACTTATGTCTCTTTATTTTTGACAGTTCTTATCAAACTTTATGAGTAATCTTTCAATAAAGAAAAGCTTAAGTGTTTCAATAGTAAAAAAATCTACTATCTTTAACAAGCAAACATAACTATGACATGGCAAAAGACTACATTCACGAAGTTATAAAAAAAGCTTTAGAAAATGATAATTGGAAGATTACAAATGACCCTTACACTTTAGATTCAGGAGGTGTATCATTTGATATTGATTTAGCAGCCGGGAAATGGATACTTTTTTAGAAGGATATTTATGGCCTGATGTACATAGTCGATTAGCTTCGGTCATTGCCGAAATAATCGGAATTCAAATTGCGCCCAAATACGTAGCTCGCATTGAACTATATACTGTAACCGATGACCATCCTGAAGAAGATATTGGTATTATGTATCCAGATGTAGAGGTCTTAAAAAATATAGACATTGTTAGTGAGCCTCCTAGTCCTGCTTATGGAAATGCAGCAGCTATTTCTCCTCCAACTATCAATATACCTGCCACGGCTTTAATTGAAGTAAAAATTCCTGTTGTAGAAATTCGAGATCGAGCAAAAAATAAATTGATTACCGCTATTGAAATTTTGTCCCCCGTCAATAAAAGACAATCTGGTTTACAACCCTACCGAGAAAAAAGAGATAGTTTACATTATTCAGGTGTGCATTTTTTAGAAATTGATTTATTACGCAGAGGTACTCGCCTTTTTAATCATCCTGCTTTACCAAAAAATCATTACCTAATTTCTCTGATGCGAGCAGGATTAAGAAAAACGGCGATATGGGGATTTGATTTCCAAGATACTCTACCAAATGTACCTGTTCCACTAAAAGCACCTGATCCTGATGCAGTACTAGATTTAGGAAAGGCTATAGAAATGATTTATCAAAGAAGTTTATATCATTTGTCTGTAGATTATTCCAAACAACTACCTAAACCTCCACTTTCTGAAAAAGATAGTCAATGGATGAAAAAGTTAAGTACTTGTACAAAATTAATCGACACTTTAGAAAGAGGGTAATGAGTTGATG
>CAZXYA010000271.1:0-9314 GCA_964644655.1 uncultured Saprospiraceae bacterium
TTTGGGTGCAAGACCATTGGGATTGGACACAACAACATCCTGTTGTTCATATTGGGTTTAGTAGTATTGGGTATAAAACAATGGGCTTGGAAACCGCACTAAATAAGATACTTGACCAAGAGGCAGATAAATTTGGTTTGGAACTAATCAACAAAGATTATGACCAGAAATTCAAAGAATTGATTGAAAAATTATCAAAAAAAAATGCAGTTGTTTTATTAATTGATGAATACGACAAACCTATCATAGATTATTTGGACGATATTCCACAAGCCAAAGCACATCAAAAAATACTAAAATCCTTCTATTCTATCATTAAAGATACAGGGACGCATATCCAATTTTTAATGATTACAGGCGTTTCTAAATTTAGTAAAGTCAGTATTTTTTCTGAATTAAATAATCTAACGGACCTAACCATTCATCCAAAATTCACCACCTTAGTTGGCTATACACAAGAAGAATTAGAGCATTATTTTGAAGAAGGTTTTCAAGAATTAACGGGTGCTTTAGCTCCTACTAAAGCCAAATTATTGGCTAAAATAAAAGAATGGTATAACGGTTATAGTTGGGATGGTGAAAATTTTGTGTATAATCCTTTTTCTATTCTCTCCTTCTTTGGAGCAGGAAAATTCCGGAACTTTTGGTTTACTACTGGTACACCTACTTTTTTAATCAAGCTCCTAAAGAAAAGACAACTCATTGATTTAACACAAATTGAAGTTGACCAAGGCGCTTTTGAAAGTTATGATATAGAAAATTTAGATACTTTTCCGTTATTATTCCAAACAGGTTATTTGACTATCAAAAGTGAAGAAGAATTTGGCATTTTCACACTAGATTACCCTAATAAAGAAGTAAAAGAGTCTATGCTGCGGCATCTGATTGGCACTTTCCGAGACGATTCGCCAGCCAGAACGACCCCCATAGTCATCAAACTGCGCAAAGCCTTTTTAGAAAATGACTATAAAAAAATCATTACGATAATTAATAGCCTGTTCAAATCCATTCCTTCCCATATTTTTATTAAAGAAAAAGAAGCTTATTATCATTCGGTTGTTTTCCTTGTTTTTCAATATTTAGGACAGTTTATAGATGCGGAAGTCAATACTTCTGACGGTCGGATAGATGCCGTTGTACAAACCGATACCCATGTTTATATTGTAGAATTTAAACTGGATGAATCCGCTGATATTGCCATCCAACAAATTCAAGAAAAAGGCTATGGGGAGAAATATCAAGCTTTAGAAAAACAAGTGGTTGGTTTGGGGATTAATTTTAGTAGTGCTACTAAAAGTGTGGCCGATTGGAAAACCGTTAATTATTAAAATTGCGTTACTACTCGGCTAAAGGTAGAAGGTGTATGCTACCAAAAAACTTTTCGCTGCTTTTAGACGGAAATGAAGGCTAGGTTATAGGTTATTGTCAAGTTTTTAGCCTGCTACCATTGGCCCCTTTGCCAAGTAGTAACAAAATTGCTTTAATTCCCTTCCTGTCAAAATAATCCAGATTTTTGAATAAATAATGCTAGTCTTTCCTTCAAAATAATCCGATATTGTCCCTTCCCTAAATAACCTACCAAGATTATTACCGAGTTTTTGTACCTTGTTAATAATACAGAAACTACACCTCATAAAACAACATATTTACTAGATGTCTAGCTCGAATAATGAACGAGCGATTCCCGACCGTAGGAAGGGATGAAAGTCTGAGAGACTTTCAAGCGAGAGAACCACGAAGTGGGTGGGATGAGCATATTATAATAAATTACCAACATGAGTAAAAAGAGAAAACTCGCCGCCATACTCTTCGCTGATATTGTTGGCTATACGGCCCTCATGCAAAAGGATGAAATCACCGCCAATCAAAACTTAGAAAAATTTCATCAAACCTTAAATGAAAAAGTAAGTCAGCATAAAGGACAAATCATCAATAATTATGGAGACGGTTGTGTCTGTACTTTTGATAGCGCAGTAGATGCCATGTATTGTGCTAAGGAAGTACAACATATTTTTCAAAACAATCCTAAAGTTCCTGTACGAATAGGCTTGCACAGCGGTGATGTCTATTTTAAGGATGATAATGTTTTTGGTGATAGTGTCAATATTGCGTCTCGAATTGAATCGTTGGGGGTAGCTGGCGCAGTCTTATTTTCCAAAAGAATCAAAAGAGATATTACTAATCAAACTGATTTTAAAGTACAATCCTTAGGGGAGTTTCATTTTAAAAATGTGGAGAAGAAAATGGAGATTTTTGGGTTCCATTGAACCTAGTCAATGGGTAAAAGAACGAGCGTATATCACCCAAAATTTTGACAAAAAACTAGCTGCATTCTTACTAAAAACGGAACGATTCTATCCTATGGCTAAATAGCTTAAAACAGCCATTATGGGAAAACACCTATCATCATGAGACCTATGGGTCATTAACGGCTCGGAATCTCTTGGTCAATTGGTTGGCACATGATAATTTACATATCCGTCAAATTACTCGGATTAAGTATTTGTATTTACAGGAGCATTCTGGAGAGGATTTAGGGTATGCAGGGAAGTGGTGAGGTTATTTTATACTATAGGATATTATAAACCCTAGTTGGTTAAAATTAGTTAAAAAAGCTTATTTTTGGTATATGATACAAAAATTACCAATAGGCTTACAAAATTTTAGGGAAATCAGAGAGAAGCAGTTTCTCTATGTAGATAAAACAAAAATAATCCATCGCTTAGCAAATTATGGTAAGTATTTTTTTCTTTCTCGTCCTCGCCGATTTGGTAAATCTTTAACCCTTTCTACAATTCAAGAACTTTTTCAAGGACAAAAAGAATTATTTGATGGACTTTGGATTCAAGACCATTGGAACTGGACGAAGCAACATCCTATTATACATATTTCATTTAGTAGTATTGGTTATAAAGAATTAGGATTAGAGGAGTCCATAGAAATTCAACTAAATAAAATAGCAAAACAAGCAAAAATAAAATTAGAAGCAAAAGGGATTAGTCAGAAGTTTAAAGAATTAATTGAAAAATTAGCCCAACAAAACCAAGTTGTTTTGCTCATTGACGAATATGATAAACCTATTATTGATTATTTAGATGATTTGCCACAGGCTAAAGAACATCAAAAAACCTTAAAATCTTTCTATTCTATACTAAAGGATTCAGATGCCTATATTCGTTTCTTAATGATAACAGGGGTTTCTAAATTTAGCAAAGTCAGCATCTTTTCAGAACTCAATAACTTAACAGATTTAACTGTTCATCCAAAGTTCACCACCTTAGTGGGTTATACTCAAGAAGAATTAAATCATTATTTTTCAGAAGAAATACAAGAATTGGTTGGCGTTTTAGCACCAAGTCCTACTGAATTATTAACACTCATCAAAGATTGGTATAATGGTTATAGTTGGGATGGGAAAAATTTTGTCTATAATCCCTTTTCTATTTTGTCTTTTTTTGGTGCAGGAGAGTTTCAAAATTTCTGGTTTACAACAGGAACACCTACTTTTCTAATGAAATTATTAAAAGAGCGACAAGTAGTTAATTTAGAACAAGTTGAAGTTGACCAAAGTGCCTTCGAAAGTTACGATATTGAAAATTTAGATACTTTTCCTTTATTATTTCAAACTGGTTATAGCACTATTAAAAGTAAAGAAGCATTTGGCATTTATCTTTTAGATTATCCCAATAGGGAAGTAAAAGAATCTATGCTTCGACACTTAATTGGTACTTTTAGAAATGATTCTCCTTCACTTTCTACACCAATTGTTATCAAATTAAGAAAAGCCTTTTTAGAAAATAATTTCGACAAAATCATCCGCATCATTAACAGTCTTTTCAAATCTATTCCCTCCCATATTTTCATAAGGGAAAAAGAAGCATACTATCACTCGGTTGTTTTCTTAATCTTTCAATATTTAGGACAATTTATAGAAGCAGAAGTCAATACATCTGACGGTCGAATAGATGCCGTAGTGCAAACGGATACACATATTTATATTGTAGAATTCAAATTGGATGAATCTGCTGAAGCAGCAATAGCACAAATTCAACAAAAAGGGTATGGGGATAAATATCAAAATATTGACCAACAAATTATAGGTTTAGGTATTAATTTCAGCAGTAAGACTAAAAGTGTAGCCGATTGGAAAACAATTGATTTATAAATTAAAATTTCATCATTTCTATTTCTACCCTCTCCAATTCATCTTTATCCATAATCAAATGAGCTGCAAAATCCACTCCTAAATCTAGTTTTTTATAATACCATTTCACTTCTCCTAATACCGCATAATTTTCATAAATATAAATCTGCTGCACATCAATCGACAAACCCTTGCCTATTGCTTTGGTCACCGCCTCTTTAATAGTCCATATTTTAAAAAAAGTATCAAAAGGATTTGCAGCTTTTGCTATATTTCCCTGGTCTAACTCATTTAAAATATACTCAAAATCGTTTAGATTAATCGGTCTAATTTTTTCAATATCTAGCCCAATTTTTAAGGTCTTAGAAAAAGCACAACCGACTACATTTCCAGAATGCGCTATATTAAAATGAATGTCTGCTCGCCATAGTGGACAATTAAATTCATTATACGATAAATCCACTAATTTAAAATCTCGATATCCTAATAATTGCATTCCTTCTTTCAATAATAAACGGCCGAGCATTAATTGGTATTTATTTTCCTCTTTTCTATATCGTCGAATGCGTTCTTGAATATCCTCAGGCATTTGTTGAAAATAAAATCCCCATTTTTTAATGGAAAATGGAGTAGAAAATTGATGGTAGAAAATTTTTGTCATCGAGTATTATTTGCTTTTTACAAATGTTGCCATTCGATATGGCAATATTTGTTATACTACCTCTAGTTTTGAAGTTTATAATTTTTGGCTCTATGGTGAAAAGTGTGGGTTATCTATTTATTTTATGAATATCCTTTGTACGGGCGTACCCTTGTGGTCGCCCCATGTATAGTACAGCCCTAACGCTGGGCAACCACAAGGGATGCCCCTACAACAACCCACACTTTTCACCGAAGTACCTAATTTTTTATCAAAAAGCACTTTTAATAGTATGCTTAATTTTAAAAAAAGTAATGCTTTTTCATGTCAATATAGTGGTTAAATAAAGGTAAATAAACTGTTTAGCCAAGATTATTACCCAAAAATGTGCTAATTATATGCTTAAAAAGCAGTTAGTCATATTTTTTTGTAAATTTGTCAAAGGCTACTTACAGCAATTCCTTTATAGAAATTTATACGCCCCTCTTAATATTCACAGTAGACTAGCGATGCTATGGCTCCAGAAAACAACACACCTTTTAAAGGAGATAAACTCCTACACCTATTGGTCAATTATTATGCGACACACACACCGCATCATACTGCCATTATTTATAAAAATCAGCAATGTTCCTATGCTGAATTAGACCATCAATCAACTGCCTTAGCCAAACACCTTCAAGATTTAGGGGTAACCCGAGGAGATTTTGTGGCTATTCACCTTGCTCGTTCTTTGGAGCTAATCATTGCCATTATTGCCATTCAAAAAGCAGGCGCTGCCTATATACCTATTGATATTGCCTATCCGAAAGATAGAGTTGCTTTTATGGTCAAAGATGCGCAAGTCAAAATCGTTTTAACACAAAAAGTGTATCAACAGCACCTATCTAAAGAACAAATCAAGATTATTTGCTTAGATGAAGAATGGACATCCATTCAAGCTCATAAAGAAAAAGAAATCCAAATAGTCAATCAACCATCTGATTTGGCTTATATGATTTACACCTCTGGCTCAACAGGAAAGCCTAAAGGGGTCATGATTAGCCATGAAAATGTTTTTAATCAATTAGAAGGACAACAAAATATAGCCCCCGACCGCATTCACAAAATGCTATTGACTTGCTCTATTTCTTTTGATGTTTCTGTTTTGACAATTTATTGGACTTTATATCAAGGAGCAATCTTAGTTATTCCTGCACAAGACGAAGAAAAAGATATTGCCCAATTAGCGGATACCATTGATCATCATCAGATTTCTCATATTCTAACCTTACCTTCTTTACATACTTTAATTTTAGAACAAGCCAATCCTAAAAAATTACAATCCTTGCGATTGATTAATGTTTCGGGGGAGGTCTGCCCTACTTCTTTGGTACAAAAACATGAAGCTGTTTTACCTCTGTGTCAGCTCTATAATTTATACGGACCGACAGAAGCGACCGTCAATTGTACTTACTTTAAAATCCCAAAAGGGTTTGCTGAAGAAAAAGTGCCTATTGGTATTCCAATTGATAATTATACTATTCTCATTTTAGATGAAAATTTAAAAAAAATCCAAGGTAATGAAGTTGGTGAAATATATATCGGAGGGGCTAAAAATGTGGTTGGAAAAGGCTATTGGAATCGACCTCAATTAAGTGCAGAACGATTTATTCAAAATCCTTTTTCTAAAATAGGTGGAGGAAAAATCTTATATAGAACTGGCGACCTTGCCCGTTGGATGCCCGACGGCAATATTGAATTTTTAGGCAGAGCTGATTTTCAAGTAAAGTTTAATGGCTACAGAATTGAATTAGGCGAAATAGAAACAGCCATTGGACAATATAAAGGCATTAAGGAAAATGTGGTACTCTTAAAGAATCAACAAGATACTTTCGGACAAAAATTAGTTGCATACACAACAGTAATTGGTGACAAAAATATAAACATATCGAATATAAAGTCTTTTTTAAGTGATAAGTTACCAAACTATATGATTCCTGCTACTTTTGTCATTTTAGACAAAATGCCGCTGACCCCTAATGGAAAATTTGACCGAAAAGCCTTGCCAGCACCTCCTAATGACCGCCCTAATTTAGCACAACCCTATCAAGCGCCAAAAGGACAACTAGAAGAAAAATTAACCCAACAATGGGAAACTCTTTTACAAATAAATTCCATTGGTCGCCATGATAAATTTTTTGAATTAGGTGGTAATTCTATTCAAGCTGCTCAGTTTATTGGGCAACTTCAAAAGGAGTTAGACGCCTCCATTTTTGTGACGACTATTTTTGATAATCCGACTATCGCTGCTTATGCTGAAATGTTGGAAATTACTTACCCAACGGAAGTTGCTAAACTTTTAAATGCATTGGCACAGGATGAGCGATTTGCTAAATTTCCTCCCGATAATTATCGGGATAGTAAATCTAAGCACCCTACGTTTTCAAACGAATCAAGATTTACTAAATCTGCTAGATTTAGCAAATCGGAAGCGCTAAACCTTTCAGGTTTCAGAAAATATGTTCCAACCCTTTCCCAATTTGATACAACTAAAGAAAAAAATTCACCCGCTATTTTCATATTAGCACCGCCTCGTTCTGGTACAAGTTTACTGAGCTTAATGTTAGCTGGACATCCTGATTTAATAGCTTTTAATGAATTAAAATTACTAGGCTTTCACACACTAAAAGAACGAAATGTTGCCTATCAAGGGAAATTTAGTTTATGGCAAGAAGGAGCGATTCGTGCCGTAATGGCATTAAAAAATTGTACGGCAGATGAAGCTAAATTAATCATTCACGATTTTGAGGAAAAAGGCTATACAACAAAAGCGTTTTACCAACAATTGCAAACTTGGGCAGGCAATAAAATAGTTGTAGATAAAACACCAGCTTATGCCTTGGATATTAAAGTCTTACAAAAAATAAAACAAGATTTTGCTAACCCAATATTTATTCATTTAGTTCGCCATCCTTATTCGATGGTCAACTCTTTTGAAAAATATCATTTAGACCAAGTTTTATATTTAAAAGCACATCATTATACCGCTAAGCAATTAGGGGAATTAGTTTGGTTAGAAAGCCAGCAAAATATTCTGGATTTTTTAAAAGACATTCCTCAACAGCAACAATTTCAACTTCGATATGAAGATTTAGTACAACGACCTGAGCAAATTATTCATGCTTTATGCCAACAAACAGGCATCTCTTTTCACGAAAATTTATTAACCCCTTATCACAATATTGAGGATAAGGCTATTGACGGGATTTATGAAGGTTCTCGTTCGATGAGTGATACTAATTTGTTAAAGTTTAAAGGTATCAATGCAGAGAAAGCGAGTGAATGGAAAGCTGCTTTTAAGGATAATTTTTTGTCGGATTTGTCTTGGCAATTGGCGGAACAGTTAGGGTATAGCAATCCACAGAGTGCCATTTCCCCCTCTGGAGGGGGGCAGGGGGAGGATTCTAAACAGATTATCGAAAAAGTATTAAAAATTTCCTCCCCCCAGCCCCCTCCAGAGGGGGAGAAGGTTCATGCTAACTCTAAATTTAGAGCAAAAGAACCTAGCCCTAAAAAAGCAACCGACATCGCCATCATAGGCATGTCCTGTCGTGTGCCTGGCGCTAATACCCTCCACGAATTTTGGACTAATTTAGTCAATGGCACAGATGTCAGTCAAACCGTCACTATAGATGATTTAACCAAAGCAGGTTTAGACCCAAAGTTATTAACCCAATCCAGTTATGTCGCAAAAAGGCTATCCTTAGAAAATATGGATTGTTTTGATGCTCCTTTTTTTGGTTATCATCCAAAAGAAGCGGAATTAATGGATCCACAGCATCGGGTTTTATTAGAGGTGGCTTATGCTGCTTTAGAAAATGCGGGTTATAACCCTTATGCATACGACGGAAACATAGGCATTTTTGGTGGTGTGGCTAGAAATTCCTATTTCTCGGATAATATAGCGACACATCCAGATTTACTACAATCTGCAGGGAATTATTTAGATATCTTGGGCAGCGAAAAAACTTTTTCGATTAGTCGAATTGCCTATCAATTAAATTTAAAAGGACCTGCGGTAAATGTACAAACGGCATGTTCTAGTTCTGGTACGGCGATTCATTTGGCTTGTCAGAGTATTTTAAGTGGGGATTCGGATATCGTCTTAGTTGGTGGTGGTCGAATTCAACCAGAATTAAATGGCGGTTACGATTATATCGAAGGTGGACCATTATCGCCTGATGGCTATATTCGTGCTTTTGATGCGGATGCAAAAGGAATGGTTAGAGGAAATGGTATGGTCAGTATTATTTTAAAAAAATTAGATAAGGCGCTTGAAGATAAAGATCCTATTTGGGCAGTTATTAAAGGGACAGCGATTAATAATGATGGTGCTGATAAGATTGGTTTTACTGCTCCAAGTGTCAAAGGACAAGCAACTGCTATTACTAAAGCATTAGCCAAAGCTAATTTAAGGGCTACTGATATTGATTATATAGAAGCGCATGGCACGGGCACTATTCTAGGCGACCCCATCGAAGTGGCTGG
>CAZXYA010000271.1:9324-11976 GCA_964644655.1 uncultured Saprospiraceae bacterium
CTTAACGGAAGCGTTTAGACAACAGACGGATAAAAAACAATTTTGCGGGATTGGTTCTGTTAAAACAGCGATTGGGCATTTGGATGCTGGGTCTTGTTTGGCAGGTATTATTAAAACTGCTTTGGCGCTAAAATATGAATTATTGCCGCCTTCCTTAAATTTTGAAAAACCTAATCCGCAAATTGATTTTGCTAATTCTCCTTTCTATGTGAATGCCCAATTACAGCGTTGGGAACAAGGAGAGCGAATTCGACGAGCAGGGGTTAGCTCTTTTGGATTGGGTGGTACGAATGCGCATATTATTTTGGAAGAAGCGCCGAGGGAACTTCAATTTCAACCTCAACCTCAAAATCAATTTCAAGGTCAAGGTCAAGGTCAAAATTCAAAAAGTACGCATCAATTACTGTTGCTTTCGGCTAAAAATGAAAAAGTTTTAGTAGAGCAAGAAAGTAATTTAAATGCTTATTTGGAACGTAAACCAAGCATTTCTTTGGCTGATGTAGGATATACTTTAGCTACTGGACGGGCAGCATTTAATTTCCGTAGCGCTATTTTCTGTAGCGCCAAACTCCAGCTTGGTGACCATAACGTGCAACCAAGCAGAAGCTTGGCACTACAGAAAAAAATACAAAGCCAAGTAAAATTAACAGATGCTCCAATCACCTTTCTTTTCCCTGGTGGCGGCGCGCAGTATTTGTCCATGGCAAAAGGATTATATACCGAATATCCTTATTTTAAAAAACAAGTAGAGGATTGTATCAATTTCTTAGAAAAAGAAGAACAATTAGCTATTAGGAAATTTATTATTCCCTCAGAAAATGCGGATTTAGTAGTTCTTAAAGCCGAGATAGAACAACCGACCAATGCTTTAGCTACTTTATTTACCATCGAATATGCCTTAGCCAAACTTTGGCAATTTTGGGGCATTCAGCCAAGTCAAATGATTGGGCATAGTATGGGCGAATATACGGCTGCTTGTATTGCTGGCGTTTTTTCTATGAAAGATGGATTGCGTTTGGTTACTTTAAGAGGCCGATTATTTGAAAAATTGACCAATGTTGGAAGTATGTTAAGTGTTGCTTTATCGGCATCAGAAGTTGAATCGTTTCTAGTAAAGAACACCTCTGTATCTGTTATCAATAAACCTGATAATTGTGTGGTTTCTGGTACGCTTGAAGCAATTACTCAACTACAAGAAAAATTGGAGACTCAACATATTGAAACGGCAAAAATACACATTAATGTAGCCGCTCATTCGTCCCATATAGACCCGATTATTCCAGAATTCAAAGCTTTTTTAGAAACGATTGATTTTCAAGAACCAAGTATTCCAATCATTTCTAATTTGGATGGACAATGGGCAAAAGCTACCGAAATTATAAGCCCTCAGTATTGGATAAATCACCTGCGCCAAACCGTTCATTTTTCGGATGGCTTAGCTACCCTATTAGCTACTAATGATAGCATTTTCTTAGAAGTTGGCCCAGGGCAAACCTTGGCTACTTTTGCTCGCCGACATCCTGCCAAAAATAAATCTCATTTTATTTATTCTTCCCTCAGGCACCCTAAAGAAACAACACAGGATGTCGCCTTTATTTTAACAACTTTAGGAAAATTATGGTGTAATGGCGTGGCGATTAATTGGGAAAATTATTATCAGCATTTAGCGCCAGCTAAAGTCTCTTTGCCTACTTATCCTTTTGAACGGAAACGGTATTGGATTGAACCGATTTCAGTAGGCAGTAGGCAGTTAGCAGTAGGCAGTCAACAGTTAGTCGAAAACAGTAAGCAGTTGGCAGTTGGCAGTAGGCAGGAAGTCATATCGAATGAAATACAAGTAGTTCCAAATGCCCCATCTTCTATTAACAGAAAAGACCATTTAATACTACTTATCAAAGAAATTTTATTTGAATTAAGTGGGCTTGAACCCGAAGACATGGAAGCGGATGCGACTTTTCTAGAGCTGGGTTTTGATTCCTTATTCTTGACACAGGCCATTACTAAATTTAATCGAAAATTTAAATTAGCTATTACTTTTAGACAATTATTTGAAGAAGCTTCAACGATTGAGGCTTTGGCAAATTATATGGATGATAAATTGGCAGAAGGCTTATTTATGCCAATAATCAGTAGGCAGACGGCAGTAGGCAGTAAACAATCAATTAGCACTTCCCAGTTGGTTAAAGTCAGCAACCAAGTCTATTCCGATTTATCGAGGCAACCAGCCAATAATCTTCAGCAAGTCATTAACCAGCAATTGCAAATCATGCAGCAGCAGTTGGATTTATTGAAAGGTGGTGGTTCTGTAGATACTATTGCAGGGCTTGACGTATCAGACACCTTTGGAGGTGTCCGATACGAGGAGGATTTGCCGCAAAAACTAACTTCATTACCAAAACAAATAAGCGCAGCCGATAAAGGTAAAGGATTTGGCCCTTGGAAACCGATTCCTAAAGGAGTGGCAGAATTAAATGATTTTCAACAAACTCAATTAAAAGACTTTATTGAAGAATATAATCAGAAAACGGCTGGTTCTAAAAAATTAAGTCAAGCCCAACGACAATATTTAGCAGACCCTCGCTCGATTCAAGCCTTTAATAAATTGTGGAAAGATGCCATTTATCAAATTGCTATGACTCGTTCTAAAGGGTC
>CAZXYA010000272.1:0-11908 GCA_964644655.1 uncultured Saprospiraceae bacterium
AAGACAAGCTAGATAATAGCAAAATTAGTTTGGAAGTTGGTCGATTTAATACCCAAAGAGCAGTTGCTTTAATTGATCTATTAAAAAACGTAAAAAATAAACACGCTTATTTTGCAGGTGAATATCAAACAAGTGACGGTCCATTTGAATCGCCACAAGATTTTCGCCGCCTTAATTTAATGGGCAAATATGTTATACATTTACCAAAGAATGATAAGTTGTCCTTTCTAGCTTCTTATTTTGATAGCCAATGGAATGCTTCGGGACAGGTGCCTCAACGAGCGATTGATAGCGGATTGATCACAAGATTTGGCGCGATTGACGATACAGAAGGTGGTTTTACAGATAGAACTAATCTAGCCATCAATTACACTAAAAATTTTAACAATCAATCTTTTATAAAAAATAATTTTTACTATTCTAATTATAATTTTGAATTATTTTCCAACTTCACTTTTTTTGCCAATGACCCTGTTAATGGGGACCAAATTAGACAAAAAGAAAGCCGTAATTTATTTGGTTTTGAAAGTGTTTGGTACCAATCCAAAAATCTTGAAAATGGATCAGCAGATTATAAAATAGGCGGTGGATTAAGACATGATAATGTGAGTGAAATTGGTCTTTTCCGAACCTTAAATCGAAGCACTACCCTATCTGCCTTGGCGCAAGGTGCGGTGCAAGAATCCAATCTATTCACTTTTGTAAACGCAGAATTTACTTTCGGTAACTGGTTATTTAATCCAGGTTTTAGGGTCGATTACTTTAATTTTGGTTATGATGATGACCTACTTAATGAAAATAGTAATTTGACCCAAAATGATATTTTTTTAAGCCCCAAATTTAATATTGTTTATACGCCTAAAAAAGATGTTCAACTTTACTTTAAAGCTGGAACTGGTTTCCATTCTAATGATTCCAGAGTAGTGGTGGCGCAAAGTGGCGAACAGACTTTACCGGGTGCTTACGGTTTGGATATAGGCACTAATTTTAAACCTACACCTAAATTATGGATTAATACTGCCCTTTGGTATTTATTTTTGCAACAAGAATTTGTTTATGTAGGCGATGAGGGAATAGTAGAACCAAGTGGCAAAACTCGCCGACTTGGTGTGGATGTAGGCATCCGTTGGCAATTACATAAAAATCTTTTCTATAATACCGATTTTAATTATACGCTTGCTCGTTCTATAGAAGACCCAAGAGGGGAAAATCGTATTCCACTAGCTCCAGAATTGACGATGACAGGTGGTTTAGCCTTACAATTTAATAATGGTTTTAGTGGAGGTATTGCTTATCGTTTTATCAAAGACCGACCTGCCACGGAGGATAATAGCATTATAGCGGAAGGCTATTTTATTACTGACCTTAATTTAAATTACTCTTTCAAAAAAATCAGCTTTGGTTTAGTCGTTGAAAATTTATTTAATCAGGATTGGAATGAAGCGCAGTTTGCTACAGAATCTCGATTATTTGATGAACCAGTTCCGATTGAAGAATTGCATTTTACGCCTGGGTCACCTTTGTTTATTAAGGGGAAGGTTAGTTATGTTTTTTAAAGAATAAAAATGAATAATATACAACAATTACATAAAAAATCGATGGAATTTGCCGACTTAGCAGAAATCGGTAGAATCAAAGGGGCTAGTCCTAAAGAAGTAGAAGCCTTCTATGCACAAGTTTATCAATTCGAAAAAAAGGCAGCGTTGATGATGTCTAATATAGCTACTTTTTCAATCCCAAGACCTTACTTAATCAGAAGTGCTGCTTCTTTAGCTTTTCGAGCAAAAAACTATAAAGAAGCAGAAAAAATGATAGCTTTAGGTCTTTCAGAAAATCCACCAATTGAGGTCAATAATCAACTAAAAGAAATAGCTACTTTAATCAAAAAAAATCAACCTACTTCGTCTAAAGATACTGCTATCTTGTTAAAAGGAAAATTATTAGTCGCCAATGAAGCTGAACTTGAAATCCAAATTAAAAATATAGCAAATGAAACTACTTATTCCATCTTTGTTCCAGGGCAATTGCTGAAAGGAATTGTCAGAAAATATTTTTCAGAAATGGTGGATGTTCAAGCAATCTCTAGCCCCAATGGCTTTATTAATTTACAGAAGATTAGTCCCGCTGCTTAGTTTTTTTCAAAAAATTACTAATATCACTTTACTGCCTAGAGTCAAATAATTTTCATTTTACGATTATGGAGTTAATAAGGTAAATAAAAATGTTAGAAGGCACGTTCTTTTTACGTTATGAAAAGCCGTTGAATGAAGAAGTAACAAAGCTAGAACGGTGGTTCTAGCTATGTTACTTTTTATAATTAACTTTGTTTTCTATGAAAAATTACGTTGCCTATTATAGAGTAAGTACCAAAAAACAAAAGAAAAGTGGGCTTGGTTTGGAGTCTCAAAAAGCGATTGTTCAACACTTTAGCGAGATTGATAAAGCAACCATTATTAAAGAATTTACAGAAGCAGAAAGCGGTAAAGCAATTGATAATAGACCGCAATTACAACAAGCTATAAATTATTGTTTGACTAATGATTGTACGCTGATAGTTGCCAAATTAGATAGGTTATCGAGAGACGTAGAACACATTTTTCAAATCAAAAAGAAGCTAGGAAAATTATTTATCAGTTGTGATTTGCCTAATACAGATAGTCTTACCTTATCCATTTTTGCAGGAATCGCTCAAAGGGAAAGAGAGTTGATTTCTATTAGAACAAAGCTTGCTTTGAAAGCAAAAAAGAATAGAGGGGCAATTTTAGGAAAACCACAAAATTTCTCTAATACAGGTAGGCTTTTAGGAGGTTTAAAGACAGGAGAAAAATCGAAAAATAATCCAAATAATGTTAGGGCTATTAGTTTAATTACTAGATGTAGAAATGAAGGAATGACTTATGAACAAATAGCCAATGAATTAAATAAGAATCACTTTACAACGGTTAGGGGGAAGTCGTTTAAAAAATCTACTGTTAGGCGTTTGCATAACAGACTTTAATTTAAATTTTTACCGACCACAGATATTTTTCAATATCCTTTTCGTTATCAGAAAACTCATAAACAACTAATGTAAAAGCTGGAGAAGTCAAATAGTATAAAGAATTATAAACTCGATTCTCATTAAGAGAATTAAGTACTTCATACTTGTATTTTGCAATGGTCAATTTACTGTTTTTTTTCAATTGAGCCTTGATAATACTGTGACTTAGAACAGGGTTTTCTTGTTCTATTAATCTATTCTTATCTTCTAATTGTAGTTTTAAAAGACCTATATCATTCTTGTTAAAATCTATTCGTGGGGTATTACACATTATTACCACCCTAAAAATTGTTGATGTATCTACAAACACATCAATCTCTGAATCTTCAAATTCCAAAGATTCAAGTGCTTTTTGAATTAAATAGAGTTTAGCTGTGTCATTTTTTAATATTGGAATATCTTCCTTTATCCGATAGCGAGAACTCCTTTTTAAATTTTTGGGTCTTTTAAAATTAATAGATTCTCCTTCTAAAGTAGTTTGAATTGTATTGCTCCAAATACTTTCAGATTTAGTTTGTTTATTGTCTTTACAAGAAATTAGTAACGATATAAATATAACCATTAAAATCCTAAGTGTCATAACTCATTTTTTTGTTTTCAATATCTGTTTATACTTATTTTTAATTAACCCACTTGCATGGTTTTTAATATAAAAAATCCTTAGAATTTCATGTATAATAGTCTTAATAGAATACGACCATTTCTTATACAATTCTTCGCCACGCAATATTTCAGGGTAAGCTAGAATGATTTTATCATTTTTCCAAATAGGAGTAAAACCTATTTCATTTTCTAGTTTCCCCATAAATACATCAAATTTTTGCATTTCCTCTGTATCATAGGTCAAGTTGAAATAAATTGGTTGTTCTTTATCTCTAATGAAGATAAGAAAAAATGAATCGTCGTCACCCCTCATTATATTAGCACAAGCAATACCTGTTATATCATCATATTGTAAAATCCAGTTATCATTTATAAGGTATCTTTTGGATGCTATAAATTCAGTTTGAGTATCTTTCACATAAAAGCCTACTCTATTTTTCTTTATATATTCCTCTCGCTTTTTCTTCTCATTTTTTCTAATTCTGTTAAAGTATTTTTCGTCCATCTAGTTATGATATGAATTAATAGTCATAAGTCTTTGATATAAGATACTACAAAATTCAATGTAACAACAAAATTTGTAACAAATCTCTAGCCGTTTCCTTTCAAATCAAACAAAAATAAATCAAAAAAACCTCATTTCTCACATTGAAACAAGGTCTTTTTTCCAAAATCTGAAAGCCTATTGCTGATAAGCTTTCAAAACATAACATAAATGCCACTATAAACAGAACTGTGGACTGATATATCTAGTAAAAATCCTTGATGCTACACAATTTTCAAACATTTGAAAAACTCCTCAAAAATATATAACTTTGATTAAAACGACGATGGCTAAAGATTTATATCACGAAAACGTTAAACGGGCACTAAAAAAAGATGGTTGGAAAGTAACAGATGATCCGTACTTATTAGAAAGCGGAAAAATCAAATATCAAGTAGATTTAGGTGCAGAGCGATTATTAGCAGCCTCAAAAGGAAAAGAAAAAATTTTAGTCGAAATAAAAAGCTTTGTCGGATCATCTGATATAAATGAATTTCATAGAGCAGTTGGTCAATATGTAGACTATCTAGTAGTTCTTGATGAGATAGAACCTGACAGACTGCTTTTCTTGGCTGTTCCTGATTTCGCTTGGAACGATTTTTTCCAAGAAAAAGCCATTCAAAAATCACTTGCATTTATCAATGCAAAGATTTTAATATATAATCCGATAAACGAAAGTATTTTACAATGGATAAAGTAAAAAAATATCAAAATATTATTATTGATTTTTTAAAAGAACAAGCAGCCCCCACAAAAGGAATGCATCCTGATATTCGTAGAGAAGTAATCATTGACAAAACAAGTAATAATTTCCAATTACTACATGTAGGTTGGAAAGAACATCATTATCAATTTTTCGTAGCCTTCCATTTTTCTATTATTAATGAAAAGGTTTGGTTGCAATGGAATCGTACAGAAAATGAAGTAGTAGATTATTTGCAAGAAAAAGGCATTCCTAAAAGCGATATTGTTTTAGGATTAAAACCTCCTTACGTTAGACCGCATACTGGATTTGCAGTAGCTTGATAAAGGCTTTTCTGTATTTTTTCAAAATCTTTTGGTAGAAACAACAACTAACTTCATCCCCTCCTCTATCAACTCTACCAAATCGGATCGGTTCGTTTTTATTTGCGCCAATAATTCCAACACCTTATCTGCAACTTGATGCTGAGTAGCTTGACTCAACTCATAAATTTCCAATAATAATAACCACTCTTCGGCGTACTCTTGCTCAATAAGGGCGATAATTGCTGCAAAATCAAGCATTGTATTTGGTGTCGCTCGATAATTTCTAATTTGTGCATACAAGCTTTCTAAGGTCTTGACTTTCTCCGCTTTGCTATCATTAACAGGATTTGTACTTAATTCATGTTCGATTAAATTAAAAGAAGTATCATCAGCAGGCCCAGAAAAAGCAGAAACCACTTCTTTCCCAACGGCTAAATGAAAAATGCCCCATTCAGGCTGAAATAAAACTTCTTCATGATGTTTGACCAAACAATTTTTAAAAGTAATAACGACAATTTTGCCTTGTAAATTACGAGTTCCTGTTACGACTTCTCCTTTTAAATAAATATCTCCTTCATATAGTAATTCAACTATCCGACCTTCATAAATATGGTAAGCTTCTAAATCTCTTGGCGACATATCCTCTATGGCTAAATTAATGCCTTTTAATCTACCAAGGGGAGAACCAAATCCATCAAAATGTGCGGCAGTATGATGCCCAATTAATTCTTTTTCTCGGTAGGCTAAGGCTGTTGGGCCAGTTGTTTTAATGAAAGCGACTTTACCATCTCCATTATCTAAAACTCTTGAAAAAACACCCGATATTTGTAAGCCTGTACTTAATTCTATCGTCCCTAATTGTTTGGAATGTATTAACTTTTGCACCCCCTTTAATCCACCTTTTCTCAATGCCATTGTATTAGCAAATTCTTCTAAGACCAAACTTAAATGGGCAAAATCTGGGGTAACAAATAACTGTGGTTGGGGTTTAGTGATGTCAAAAGATTGGTAAATTGCTTTGATATCATAGGGTATCTTTTTTACCGCATTAGACATACACCATTTGCTTTCACCAATAGAAGATAATAAGCCTGCCCCGTATATCTTAGGGTTTTCTACAGTGCCAATCAAGCCATACTCCACCGTCCACCAATGCAAATTCCGAATCAATGCCATCTCGGAAGGTTCGCCCATGTTTTCTTGGAGATCGGCAATTTTTGCTTCGGCGGCTTCGATTTCTTCGGTTGATGCGTTCGTAGCTTCTTTAAGAATAGATAAATGACGCACCGCTTCATATAATTCATAATCTTTGGCGGAAGAAATCGCTTTACAACCAATTTCTCCAAATCGTCTTAAATATTCGGCATATTCTGGATTGGCAATAATCGGTGCATGACCAGCCGATTCGTGAATAATATCTGGCGCTGGGGTATATTTTATATTTTCCAATTGTCGAATATCCGAAGCAATCACCAATACATTATAGGCTTGAAATTCCATAAAAGCTGCTGGCGGAATAAAGCCATCTACAGCAACTGCTGCCCAACCAATGTCTTCCAAAATTCGATTCATCCCGTACATACTAGGGATATTTTCGGTAGAAATTCCTGTTTTATCCAAACCTTCCAAATAGGAATGGTGTGCTACCTTCCCCAGATAATCCACATTTCTACGCATCACATAGCGCCAAACTGCTTGATTAATTGGCGAGTATCGTTCATAATTTTGCGGATGCACATATTGGAATAAATGCTTGGGTAATTTGGCTAATATTGGGTTTAACGGAATGGACGGTTTCATATCTAATTGATTAGAAAATAAGACTATAAAGTTTTTTATCACAAAGGAACAAAGAACACATAGTTCACAAAGTTTTGTGAACTATGTGAACTTTGTCTCTTTGTGGTGAAAAATAAGTTAATTTCATGGTATCTAAGCACCCCTCAAATCTATTTTCCAACAATAAAAGCGACCTCTTTCGCTCGCATCTCCGCCATCATCCGCAACATATCCCCTGCTGTAATGGACATCGGTTTACCTCTTTTTGCACCAATTCCTTCTTGCAATAAAGATTTCTCTGTACCAACCATTCTGCCTGCAATGATGGAATGAATGTGCATATCTTCTAAATAATAAGTTCTAAATAACTCAACTTTTTCCATTACCTCTGGAGACAGCCTGTCTATTTTGCTTTTAATGGTATTCAACAGTTTCACTTTTAATTTTCGCCATTGTACATACTCATAATTTTGAGTCCCAGAAAAACCATTCGGTAAATTGGCTTCTTCATTGGCTCGACTCATATCTGGTCGAATAACGCCTCGATAAACAGTTGCGGTAAAACTATTGCCAAATTCCATACAAGCTGTGGTCGCTCTAAATAAATGTGCCCCTTTATCTAACCAATCCATTAATTCAGCATCTGCCATTCCATTGTCTAGCCCTGCTATAGCTTTCTCAAAACAATGCCCCGAAAAAATCATAAATACCGCAAAGCCATGATGCGCCAATTTCCAACGATATAAAGCTCTTTGGTCATTATCTTTTGGGGCTACTTCAACTATTTCTGCGGTGGCAAAATCTTGATTAATTGGGTTTTGCCCAGCCAATAAAATTAAATTAGCTGCTTCCCATCCTTTTAATATATAGGCTATTTCGCCTCTTGACATGGAAGTGTACTGAAATTCGTTGACGAGTTCTGCCGAGGTATCTAAATATTGCTGAATAAACTGTCCATACGACATATTTTGTACTCGATTGACCTCAAAATACTTATCGTAAATGTCGTATTTATTAGACATATCCTTTGCTTTCACCTGCCCTTCTTCAAAATTAATAGTTGGATTAATCAAGGAAGCCAAGGCGGTAGAAAATTCCTTAAAAGCCACTAATACTTCTGGTAGCACATAGGTTTGCCCCAATAGAATATCAATATGATTTTTAACTTTATTATGGAAAAATTGGATTTTGTTGATCTCATTTCCATACTCATTGGATAGGTGGTGAATATTAGAATTTTCTGGAAGATAGCATTGATTCATCTAAAAAAATATTTATTCGTTATAGGCAGAAAAGATACAAGTCACTCAACAAAGATATTTTTAATTAAAATAATTACCTATTATTAATAAAATAAAGAAAATAATTCTATTTTGAATTTTTAAGCAGAAAAATATTTTTTTTCATTTGTTTTTTTGCCTCTCAAAATAAAATAATTCGGTTAAATTCTATTGATCTAAATAATAATAGAGCGTCAGATAATAAATTAATAATAATCCGTTGCTAAAAAAAACTTAGCAAGGGATTAATATTAGCAACGCCTGCCTGCTGTAGGTAGAGATTTGACGAGTTAGATGATATTTTAAATATTTTCTCAATATTAACTTTCTTTCCGATTTTCTAAAATCAAAATAAATGCCTGCATCAGATAAATCCGTACAACCATCCACTAATAAGGAAACAGACAATACCATTTTCAGTTTAATTCCTCCACAAGGCTTAATATTACTTTCTATCATAGCTATTCAGGTAGGCGCAAGTATTGCCGTCCAATTATTTCCAATTTTAGGAACAGAGGGTACTACCGCTGTGCGTATTGTCTTTTCTGCAATTATTTTAGGAATTACTGTCAATGAAAAAATGCACTCCTTATGGCAAATATTTCTAAACAATTGGGTTTTATTAAGTGCATTTGGTATTTGCATGGCCACTATGAATTTTTTCTTTTACAAAGCAATTGCGCTTATACCTTTGGGAACGGTGGTTGCTATCGAATTTATAGGTCCGCTTGGTCTTGCAGCCATAACTTCTAATCGACTCATTCATTTTATTTGGGTAGGACTTGCAGCGGTTGGCATCTTATTACTATCTCCCTTATCTGGAGCAAAGCTAGACCAATGGGGTATATTTTTTGCGCTAATTGCTGGTTCTGGATGGACAACTTTTATTATTTTAGGGAAGCGAGTTGGTAAAAAAATATCAGGGAATAAGGGCTTAGTCATTGCCATGATGATTGCCTCTATTATTATGCTTCCTTTCTTTGTTCAAGTAACGGATAAACTTATCCAAGACCCCTATGTATTATTTATTGGATTTTGTGTGGCATTATTGGCAACGAGTATTCCTTTCAGCTTAGAATTCAATGCCTTAAAACGCCTTTCTTCTAGAGCTTATGGTGTATTAATTAGTTTAGAACCCGCTGTAGCGGCTATAGCTGGTGCCTTAATCTTAGAGGAACGTATAGGCACTCGAGGAATAATAGCCGTTGTACTTGTTGTAATAGCAGCCATCGGTATTACACTTTCTGAAAAAAAGGAGGCTAAGTAACAGATAAAAAATAACTTGGATAACCAATATTTGGTTTCCCAACGGATTTAATACCCAACGGATAATAGATGTTCACCGCTCATCGGGTTTTAATCAAAAAACTAAGATAATTCAAATTATGCTTGATTCCATTGATTTAAAGATTTTAGCCTTGCTGCAACAAAATGCACGTTTTACCATAAAGGAAATTGCCGCTCAACTCAACTTATCGACTACGCCTATTTTTGATCGTATGAAACGCTTAGAAAAAGAAGGGGTCATTGAGCGATATGTCGCCCTAGTAAATCCCGCAAAAGTGGGTAAAAACCTTTTTGCTTTTGTCCATATTTCCCTCAAAGAACATGCTCGCCCAGAAGTAGAAAAATTTGTAGAACAAGTGATTGAATTTAAAGAAGTTTTAGAATGTTATCATGTAGCAGGAGATGCTGATTTTGTGCTAAAAGTTGCATTGGCAAATATCGAGGCTTATAATAAGTTTGTTTTGGACAAATTATCGGTGGTAAATAATATTGGGAAAGTCGAATCTAGGTTTTGTTTGTCTGTTCGGAAGTATACTACGGAGCTTCCTTTGGAAATTTAAATGCTATTTAAAAATTAGGAGGGTAAATGAAAACGCCTTAGAAAAATGTCTTGAATAAATCCGTGTCCCTTCATTTATCCGTGGTACATAAACTTACCACGGATAAATAAAGGGACACCGATATTTTTATAAATATTTATTTAGCATCGAAATCCTCTTACAATTCCCGAACCCAAATATTCCGATAACTAACAGGATTACTGTGGTCTTGTAATATTAAAGGGCCATCTCCATGAGCAGGATTTTTAGGCAATCCGATATAAGGCGTTGTCCCTTTAATTTCAATATTATTTTGTACCAAGATGCCATTTTGGATAACCGTTAAAGTACCTGATTGCACCTTTATGCCGTCCTTATTGAATTTTGGCTGCATATAAATAATATCATAAGTCTGCCATTCTCCTGGAGGACGACAAGCATTCACCAAAGGCATATATTGTTTGTAAATAGAAGCTGCTTGTCCATTAGAATAGGTTCGATTGTCGTAACTATCCAAAACTTGGACTTCATAAATGCCATTTAGGAAAACACCTGAGTTCCCTCTCCCCTGCCCTTCGCTGACCACTTCCGCTGGCGTTCGCCATTCTAGATGTAACTGAATACTTCCAAAATTTTGCTTGGTTTGGACTATGCCTGTTCCTTTGACAACCGTCATTGCGCCACCTTCCACTTTCCAACCAGCTGATTCGCCGTCTTTATTGGTCCATTCCATCAAATTAGTCCCATCAAAAAGAACAATGGCGTCCGAAGGTGCGGTGGAGGTTGTTGCTCCAGGCGTGACAACTCTTGGTTCTGGCTCCCAAACTTCTGTAGCTTTTGGGTCTGTTATTTGGGCATTCAAATAAAAATAAGCCAGCATAGAACAGCAAAATAAAAAGGCAGTTCGTTTCATACGTTTTAGTAATTTTTTAAATTGTTGATTTTATAAATTTCTAGTAACTATTCATCACGAAAATTAATACTAGGCATTTTTTCTACCATATAGTTATTTAAGTTCATATAGTTCGTTTTATTACGCACCCTAAATGAACTTATATATTACATACTTGTAAAAGTTTGTTTTTTTAGCAAGCAATTGGAAAAAAGTTGAGATAAAAAATATGTAATTCATTGATTATCAATAGGAAAAATCAATGTTTTACAACTGACAAAAAAATAAAAAACCAGCAGTAAAACGATGGTTTTAAAGTCAAATTTTATCCCAACTTAATCGCCACTAAACTGGCAGTTTATAAATAATTCTGATTTACAGAATTAATAAAATATCGGCTCTAAAAGCCTGTTTCTATTGCCTTTTAAAAAGGCTAAAAATTGTAGCTCATTATTTTAAATGACTACTTTTAGAAAAATCGTCCCTTATTGGACTGTTATTATATTTTACAAATTTAGACTTTTTATTCAACGATTGAAAGTTAACACCTTACGGCTATGCCGTGATGTGTCTTAAATGGTAAAAATAAACTACATTGTTAGACAAGCTGAACAATTACAATTTCTATTATTCTATAGAAAGTGCTTTCAGAACTTGGAGTTCCGTTAGCACTATTCATTGCGACAATAATAGTAAAATTAATTAAATGATGGTCAAAAAAATTAATCTTTTAATCTAATGAAATTAACCTAATTCAAAAATAAAATTAGTCTACGGAAAACTTCATTTTTATTATTTTTCTTTATCAGCACCAAATTGCACTAAAAACATACCTATTACGGTTGCCGCTAAGCCTAAAGCAATATAATCTGTATCTCCATTACAATGGTTCGTGAAGATTTTAAGAGAAAAATCTGATTTTTGGCTGGCGTGAGT
>CAZXYA010000273.1:0-11892 GCA_964644655.1 uncultured Saprospiraceae bacterium
TATTAACGAAGGATTATTGTTAAGTGGTCCTATGAATTGGGGTAAGCACAGTAGTTCTGAGCTTTATTAGACTAGAAAAGAAACTGGATGATATTATTAAACGTAATTCATCTACTTTAAATGCTATTGATAAGGTTGCCTTAAGAGGTTTTCTAAATAATGAAAGTACTGTAAAAAATCTTGCAAAAAGGAGTGATGATGAGCTTAAAAATGCTCTTGAAGCAGCTAGGTTTGAAAGAATTGATAATGGTAATTTCCCAAATGCTGGGCATAGTATAGGTAGACATGGACCAGATATTACAGACCCTATTTTGTTGAAACGACTGACAGAAGGTATTGCGCCAGATGGATCTATAAAAAATAGTGCTGAGGCAACATCTACTAGATTCAAATCTTATGATGACTGGTTGTTAACTAGAAAGAATGCTTTGGATAAGGCAAAAGCAGGGAAGAATGATATAGGTACTCCAATAGATTACAATTTTCCTCCAGGTCAAGGAGGTAATGGTACTTCTGACCGATATGTTGTAATTTTAAAATATGTAAATAGGAATTCAATGGGAGAAGGTTTTGCCTCAATCCAAGGAGCAGCAAGAGTTCCTCATCCTACTATTCCGGGTAGAAGAGTTTGGGATTCCTCAGATATAGTCTCTGTAAACAATGGGATGAACAGAGTCTCAACTACCATACTCTGGAAAAATAATGAATGGGTAGTTGTTTCACATTGGCCAATGTCAGCTAAGTCTGTTTTCGATCCATCAACAGGTTCTTATATTCCAGGACAGGCAACTCCACACGATGATATTAACTAATTAAATAAACTATGAAAATACCGAATTGTATTTTGAAATTGCGTATCGGAAGTATTACAAATATGATTGTGATTGAATCCGGGGCAGATTTACTTAATCCAACTGAATATAGGGATGAATTATTTACTAATACCCTTTTAAGTGCTCAAGAATTAAATGAAGCAGAATTACTAAAAATTGGATTGGAATATTTATTAACCAATTTCAATGGGAACTTAGAAGAGTATGCGGACCGAAGTATGTATGAATGGGATGAACCGGGTGAAGTGGAAGGAGTCATTAGAGAAATGCTAAAAAGAATGTGGCCAAATGCCTCTCCCACACCTGCTTCTGTATTGGCTGAAGTAGAACTAACATACGAAACTATGCCAGAATGGAGAGATATGCAACGGCAAAAAGATTGGGAATATTTAGTAGAGGTATCAGTTAATCCAGATACTCCAGCAACTATCATTAGTGACGAACAATTAATTGATAGATTTCAAACGAATGTAGCAGAAAGGCCAACATTATATGCGCTGATGGCTAGAAGGGCCACTCGTAATGAGCAAATTAAAACCTTGCTTTTTGAAAACATAGGCTATCTTAATGCGAATCGAGATCGTTATTTGGTCACATTATTAAATACACATGTACCTATCTTATTTATATTAGAAGAGGGAGATGTTAACTTGAAAATGAGACTTAAAGAATGGATGGGTAATAATTGGAATAAATCAGACCAAGAAAGATTGATGTATTATATGGAAAAGGATGAAGATAAATATCCGATAGTAAAGGAGATGTTATCTTAAAATAAGTAGGTAAAATATTATAATTAAAAACAACAGACACAAAAAGATCTTTGACAATAGGGGAAGTAAAAAATAGCATCGGCTGCTGGTGAAAGTAGGATATAGGAAATGCTACTTTCGCCAGTAGCGTTTGCTGGTTAGGACTTGTAGTCCGACACCGTTATTATGCTCGCCTCTGGCGAGGGTAAATTTAAGAAAGAAAATCAAACGAAAAGCTATGAGTAAATACAAAATACACAATCAAAAGGGTCAGGAAGGATTTAAATACAGAATTGAGAAAGCCAATTATTGAAGAAGTTACGAATAGTTTATCAAAATTGCCTAGATATTCCGCAAACCCTGTATTTTGGAGAGCTATTAAGTTAGAGAGAGGAGGATCAGCTTTACAAGATTTCTTAGCTAAATACAAAAAAGGGGAAGTAATAACCGATAATACTTTTATATCCGTTGCACCTAGAAAAGAGGATTCATTTATTGGGAGAGATGGCTATAATATTGAAATGGAAATACATGGTAAAAATAGTTCTGGATGTAGGAATATACATGATTTTGCTTGGGGAAAGTATTATGAAGAATTTTTGACGAAAAGTGAAGGTTTATTTTTACCTGGAAGTAAATTTGAAGTTGAAAAAATTGAATACATTGAGGCATACAATAAATACCAACTTATTTTAAAAGAATTATAAAAATAAACTTATGAATAGAGAAATTATTCTAAAATTTTGGAAAAATGACAACGATTTTTTAGAAAAAGAATATCCCAATTTATCCTATAAAAATAGATTATCACTCTGGAGAGGAATGTTTATAAGTGAAGTAAGAAATAGCGGTGAATACTCAGATGGTTTAGCTATTTTTAATAAGGCAAACTATGAACGCTGGAAATTGATGGAAGCAGAAATTGATAAAATGCTTAAGGTAATCATTGAAGATATAGATGCCTGTTGGAGTCCTTGGACAGAAGATTGTGATTGGGAGGATTGTTCAGCAGAAATATATAAACGATTAGGAAAATAAATTGGAATATTTAAATATGAAAATACCGAATTGTATTTTATCCAATTGCATCGGTAGCGTTACGAATGGTATTGTAATAGGTTATGAAGAGCCATTATCTAATCCAGCAGATTACCCTGATAATTTATTTGATAATGAAATTGCAGGAGCAAAAAGCTTAAAAGAAGACGAACTTTTGAAAATCGGCTTGGAATATTTATTAAATAACCCTGAAATTTTGCTTTGGAAATATGCCGATACTATTAGTGGTTATGATTGGTCAAATCGCTCGGAACTAGAGATGGTTTTAAGAGAAATATTGAAAAGAGGATGGCCCAAAGCTCCCCCAACGTCTCCTTCCGTATTGAATCAGGTAGAGTTAACGAATGAAACAATGCGAGAATGGAGAGATAAGCAGCGACGGGAAGATTGGACATTTCTGATAAATACATCTATTGACCCAAATTTACCAGAAACTACAATTAGTAATAATCAGCTAATAGTTAGGTTTCAATCTGACATAGAAAAAAGGACTGAACTGTATGCCTTAATGGTAAGAAGAGCCAATAAAAATGAAAAGATTAAAGCATTGCTTTTTGATGCCATAGGGTATTTACAAGCTAATCCAGGTCGTTATCTTATCACACTTCATAAAATATATGTGCCTATATTGTTTATTCTAGAGTGGGGAGATGATGATTTAAAACTAGTGTTGAAAAATTGGCTGACTAATAATTGGAGTGAGGGACACCAACGAGCATTTTTGAACTACATGGAAAAGGATGAAGATAAATATCCTATAATAAAGGAGATGTTATCTTAGAATAAGTAGGCAAAATATTATAATTAAAAACGCAAACACAAAAGATCTTTGACAATAGGGGAAGCATAAAATAGCATCGGCTGCTGGTGAAAGTAGGAATAAAGAAGCATTACTTTAGCCAGACCTGTTCCGCCGAAGGGAAACTTTAGTCGGAAGGCGGGCCATAAAGAGGTGTTGGATTAAAAATCCTAACCAGCAAAACCGTCTTGACAAACAGTATTGTGTAATTTTAAGAACGAACACTTATTTTTTAGCTTCCCCTATAAACAAAATAGGCATTAAAACAACTGTATCTTACTAGAATAAGACTGCGACACTTATGTCCAAAATAAAATTTTAAAAAATAACTATTGGGAAAATGACCATTCTACAAAAAGAACTATCCATAGCAGAAGGCTTTCATTTAGCAAAGACTTTTCTACCTTTTATATTGCTATTCGGCATCATAAAATATGCTACTTTAATGGGTGGAATCTGGATGGCACAATTAGTTAACGATATTAGTGATTATGGTTTATTTGAATATGCTTTTACAGCGGGAATATTTTTATCTATTCCATTGAATGTCGGGATGCAAGGTGCTTATCCACACTTTATTTTGGAGCAAAAGAAGGAACAATATGGCGTAATTTTTGATGTACATGCCTTTTTGTTAACGAGTGTTCTTTTGCTGTTAATTTTCCTAAACTATCTATTGGGTGTTTGGGAATATGTATTATTTAATCTGTCTATTATCCTAGGAGGAATTATCGCCCTGCAAATCCTAAGCTCTGTGATTTGTAAGTCCAAAGAATTAGTCTATAAAGCAGTTCTATTAGAAGGTGGTTTATTTTTAATCGTTAATGCTTATAATTTATGGGTTTTTCTAACGGGAATGGATTATGATTTTTTGATATTACAATTGGGGTGTTTGCTCTATTTGTTTGGTTTTTGGTGTTGGTATGGCTATCAATTTTATCGAAATAGGGAAGATTTTTTATGGAAGAATTATAGAGCAGTCTTTAGGTTTGGGCGATCCATTGTCTTATCTTCTATCTTATTTATTGCTTTGACAGGTGGAGGAAAATTACTGGTAGGCCATTTTTTGGGGATGGAAGCTGTTGGTTATTATGCCTATTATTTAAGGTTTGCTAGTGTGTTATATTTAGCGTTTCAGGCATTTAATATTTTCTTTTTTAAAAAAGTTTACCAAGCGAAAACTAAAGTCTTAGACCGTTATTTTACGACCTATTTATTTTTTTTATCCTTACTAGGATTATTATTGGGTATTCTACTTCCTGTTGTATTCCCAGGATTATTACTTCCCTTTAAGGATGCGAACCGATACCTCCCTCTTTTCTTTCTATTGCTGTGTCAAGTCGTATTTTGGATACACACGGCATTGAATGAAATTATCATTTATCGGGAAGGATTATCTGTCCAAATGAATAAGCGCATTGCCTTATTATTGGCTTGCTCCATTTGGGCGGTGTATCTGGTTCATCAATTACATTTTTTAAACTTAACCCTGTTTATTCTACTGAACATTGGTAGCTTATTTATAGCTGCCGAAATTCAATCAAGGCTTTTGTTGCAACAGAAACAGATTGATTTATATTATGTTCGTAGCGTAAGCAGGGTTTTGTTTTTTTTAGTGTTGATTGGTATTCTTATTAATTATTCATTTTAGGACTTTAGCAAATATATAACCTACGCATTTGAGCTTCTATTTTTATAGTTCATCCAGCGTTTCAAAAATACTCATTATGCGAAGACCTAACTCCGTTTTTACCGCCTTGATTGGTAAAAAAATGGACTATAACATTTTTCAAAAGCTAAATTCAAACAGCTTCTTAGAAAAAACTATAAAAAATCGAGTACTATGAATACTTCTATTTGTTTTATCGCTAATTTTTCTAAAACTTATTTATTTCATGCCATTGCACAAAGCCTAAAAGCTGATGGAGTAAAGATCAATTGGATTTGCACAAACATTAAACTATTCCATTTCTTAAAAGAAAATTATCCACTTGAACAAATCTTGTATATCAATAGAACAATTATTGATGAGCATAAGGGAGTAGCTATTCAAGATTTTAAACTAAATGAAATCATTTATGGGGATCGAGTACTCAGGGAAGAACCTATATTTGGAAAACAGTTTTTAACGGTTATCCAACAACCAATTTATCAATTTATCAAAACCCAACATATACAATGGATTTTTGGAGAAATTACTTGGGCACATGAAGTGTTGATACATCGAATGTGTGGTCAATTGAAGACACTTAATTGTACTTTTTTAAACCCACATGTGGTTAGAATCCCTAATAATCGATTTTCCTTTTTTAAAGATGAGCAACAAGCTCAAATTTTTGAAATTAAGGATATTCTTATTGAAGAATATCCTGTTTTAAAAGTACGGGAACCTACTTATATGAGGTTTAATAGACAACTAAAACTAAAAAGAAATTCGATAGGTGGTCGATTGGCTAAAATCAAAAGATTTATTACGAATGAAAATATGGACCGAAAGGATTCAACCCTTATTGTGAATGAACGGATTCGTTTTATCACTCGATTTAAAGAAGAATATAGAAAAGAGCGGTATAAATTCATCAAAAAAGAGACTTTCGAATCCATAAGAAATAGTCGTTATATCTATGTTGGTTTGCACAAACAACCAGAAGCTTCAGTAGATGTATTTGGCAGATATTATGAAAACCAATTGCAAAATATACAAAACTTATGGCGAGTGTTGCCACCTACTTGGAAGTTGGTAGTCAAAGAGCATCCTATGGCGATTGGTGACCGTTCTACTTTTTTTTATAAATCATTAAAAAAATTACCCAATCTAATACTACTTAGAGACCAGGAACCTGCTTATCGGTTAATAAAAAATGCTAAACTAGTTGTAACTATCACAGGGACAATGGCTTACGAAGCAGCACTTATGGGGATTCCGTCGGCTACTTTTGCACCAACTTTTTTTAATCAACTTCACCTTTGTCAGCAAATAGATTTGAATATTCTATCATCTATAAAGCATTTGGAAGAATGGATAGCAGTAATAAAAGGAAGTAAAGATAATCGACTACGTTTTTCTAATTATGTAATGGTGAATTCCTTTTCAGGAAGATTACTCGACCCTATTACGGATAAAACGGTGTTGGAATCAGAAAATATACAGCTTTTGGCTCAGGGATTTAAAACTGTTTTAAGCCAAAAAGAAAAATCTATTCAAAGGGAAATAGGCGCTAAACAATTTATTAATTTAACTACAGCAGCCTAATACTTTGTAATATAAGTTATCTAAACTTTGTCTCGGCGGCGAAGCCGCCGAGACTGAGGGGATTTTAGGGGGGAACAATATTGAAATTTTCAATGAAAATTTCAATATTGTTCCCCCTAAGACCCCATTTGCGAGCTCCCGCATAGAGCGATCAAAACTTCATAAAACTTTTATTACAGAGTACTAATTATGGAAAAAAAATTACCAGATAATCAACAAGATAAAATTTACTTATGGCTACTAGTTTTTATGTCCTTTACAGGAGTAAGTTTAGGGACTATTGGTAAAGCAATGTTGACCCCTTTTCATTTATTAATGAGTGGAATGATTTTGGTATTTTTAGTTTCGAGGCAAAAATATGAATATAGAATTCCCTTAAGCTTATGCCTTTTAGCGACTTGGATAATAATAGTAAACCTCCTAAATTATCATAGCTTAAGGATGACTTCCTTTATTTATTCTATGGTTTATTTTATTGAATTTTTTGTTTTATTTAACCTAAACCTTTTTGTCAAGCATTCAACGGTCAAGAAAGCATTTGTTTTTATTCTCTATGCTTATGGGATAAACCTCCTTATAGGTGCTACACTACTTTCTTTTCATTTAGAATTACCAGTAATAAAAGAATTTATTCGGTCATATACTATCGTTGAGACAGGCGAGGCAAGGCCGATGGGCTTTTCTACCGAACCTTCCTATGCTGGTTTTATTTTAGGCGTTTCCTATTTATGCTATAATCATTTAAATGAGCATAATTGGAATAAGGAAGCTAAAAGGCTGAGTATTATTTACCTAGTTGCTGTACTCTTATTAAAATCTGCCTATGGATTTCTTTTCCTTGGGTTAAACTTAGTAGATAACTGGATTTGGATGTATAAAAAAGGGAGCAGCGCTATGAGAAAATTAATGCTTTTAAGCAGTATATTTTTACTGGTAGGAAGCGGTTTTGTTTTTCAGAAAGCAGGCAATGAAAGTATTCAACGAATTCAAACAATTACTCAAATATTAACAAGCGCTCAATGGACGGTGGAAAAAAAGATGAAAAAATTTCAGGAAGCCGATTCAAGTGGTTTTGCTAGAATAGGACCAAGTTATTTATTATATGTAAAGCGTTCTACTTATAGCCTAAATATGTGGATGGGAGGAGGAGCAGGCAAAGCAGGTATTTTTTTGCCCAAATTTTTGGAAGGTATCTTAGTAGATGAAGGAGTCAGCATAGACGCTGGCATTATCCCTTCTTTTATTATTGATTACGGGCTAATCGGATTAGGCTTATTAGTGCTATTTCTGGTTACTTGTTTTTATAATCTTTCACCTATTTTTTGGATTACTTTTGCTTTAATTTTTCCCAATGCTAATTTGAATACTCAATTGTTTTGGTATGGAACTATTGCTTTTTTGCTAGTTTCTAATTTTAAAAATAACCATTCGATATCGTCTTGAGAAGAGTTCTCATTTGTGTGATAGGAATGTGAAAAAGCAAAAAAGAGGTGTTTTCTTAAGGAAGGTATAGTCATTATTCAGCAAACACTTATTTTTTACTTTTCTCTTGTTTTACTCTTTAAAATAAATGCCTCTTGAATCAATACAAATAAAATATATTAACTTTAGTAACCATGAAAAAAATAAAAATACTAGTAGATGCTCATGTAATAGATGGAGAAGGGCAGGGGAGTGTAACTTACTTAACTGGACTGTATAATACGATGATGGTAGCCTATAGTGATTACTACGAAATTTATATAGCGGGGTATGATTTTACGAAAATGGCTGCCTCATTTCCAACTTTAGAAAAACGTTATTTTATTCAATTAGTTAGTCATTCTAGAATTAAAAGGTTAACTATTGATTTTCCGTCTATTATTAAAAAATATGGCATAGATTTAGCACATTTCCAATATATAACTCCATTCTTCAAAAATACCAAATTTGCTGTAACAACTCATGATGTGTTGTTCAATGATTTTCCTACTTCTTTTTCCTGGAGTTACCGAATGTTAAGAAATGTATTATTTAGGAGGTCATTACAAAAGAGTGAGATTAAATGTACTGTTTCCACTTATTCTCAAGTAGCTATTGCTCGATATTATCAATTGGAAAAAAGAGCATTAACCATAACGCTAAATGCAGTAGAAGCTTCTTTTTTTGAACTTTATGAAAAAAAGATGGAACAACAATTTGTTCAGAAAAAATTTGGTGTAAAAAATTATTTATTATTTGTCAGCCGAATAGAGCCTAGAAAAAATCATCATTTACTATTAAAAGCTTTTAAGGAACTTCAATTGGCAGAACAGGGATATACTTTAGTTTTTGTAGGCAATGAAAGTATTCCTAATTTTCAATTAAACGAGGAGCTTAAAAGCTTATCAATAGCTGAGCGAGGAAATTTTAAATGGATAAGATATGTTGATAAGGCAGATTTATTAGCACTATATCGGGCAGCAAATCTTTTTGTTTATCCTTCTTTGGCTGAAGGATTTGGGATTCCTCCAATAGAAGCGGCGGCGGCAGGTATTCCTACTATCTGTGCTAATAATACTGCTATGAGAGATTTTGATTTTTTTGGCAATAACTTAGTTGATATCAATGATTTTGAAAAATTTAAGAGAAGGATAAAAGAAAACTTGGATGATCCATTGGCAGATTTTCATTTAAAGCAAATTGTTCAAGAAGTCGCAAAACGCTATACTTGGGAAAAAAGTGCTTGGGCTTTTCATAAAGCAATTCAAGACCAATTTAATCCGCATCAAATAGCGGAAGATTTCGCAAAAGCAGCATAAAGAATAAAGACAACCTTTACCTAAAATTTTACAATAGCATCAAGAAATGGAATCAAATACTGCGATAAAAGTGGGGAGACCGGATGAATTAAGTATCAAAAATTTAATATTGTCAATTCAATATTATTGTTGGTATCTTTTAAAAAATTGGTATTGGATACTTATTACTGCTATTACAACAGGAGCAGCTCTTTATTGGCGTGCCCCACAAAGCGCTCCTTTATATGAAGCCAAGATAAGTTTCTTCATTAAGACGCCAAATTTGAATAAAGAAAATAAAGAGATTGTAAAAATATATTCTAATTTAACTCGGACAAGAAATATTTTAGAGAAAGCTTGTTTACAAAAAGTATTTATTGGAGAGAAAAAAGATTTGTTAATTAATCATTATTTAAAAATCTATCTGCCTAAACGGTCAGTGTTATCAAAGATACTACCCACTAATTTTAGATTTAGTGCAAACAAAAAAGAAGATTTTTCTGCTAAAGAGCAGCATGCTTTTAATTTAGTCATCGGTTTATTGCAAGGGGCTTCTAGTAGAGACTTAGATGGTTTTTTAAGAATTAATATTAATGAACAAATGGGAACAGTTACTTTATTTACTTTGACTCAATCTGCTACTTTATCCATGAATATTGTTGATGCGGTATATATTTCTGCTAAATCGTTATTTCTCGAAACAGCAGGATTTGGTTGGGATAAAGCTTACAGAGAATTAAAAATGCAAGCAGATTCTTTACAAAATGGTTTTGAAAAAAGCCTATATAGTTATCAATATATGCAAGATAAATATCAACGGGATGTAAAAAAATATGAGAATGCCAGAGAAAGATCACTAAGAAGCGCAGAATCCAAACTAAATAAACTAAGTGTAAAAGCAGAAATGTATAAATTAAATTATTTAGAAACATTAGAACGATTAAAGGAAGCAGAGGTCAAGCGACATACAAGTACCCCCATGATAGAAATCGTTGATCAGACCCATCCGCCTATTGCTGCTTTTATACCCAATCGAAATAAAATCTTTGCCAAAGGATCCATTATAGGCGCTTTCGCTGCTATTTTTTTATTGATTGCAGTTCGGTTTTATAAAGAAATTATGGTATCATAAAAAAGCTCAATTTTTTATAACTAATTTTTAAATCTGGCATAAAAAATGCAATAAATAAGGAAGTGTTAGAACGTAATAATTCCCCCATTTCTTTTCTAGCTTTCCTATGGTGTACTCTTTTTTCGGTGTAATTTTATTGGCTTTCCTATCTTATTTTCTTTAATGGTTATCATTGAAGGGGGGGGGGGGCTATCTATAAAATTTAGCATATTTAAATGAATTTGGTTAGGCTGTTTTAGCATTCGCTTATTATGTTATTCTTATATATTACTATGAGAGATATTCTTTATGTGATTATTTAATCCTAATTTTTTTAGGAAGCTCTTTTGATGTCTTTGGGCAAGATTACCCATTGATAGAAATTAAAGAAATCGCTGCTTATATTAAGAAGTATAGGCATTTACCAGAAGGTCCTTCTGCAAATGAAGTTGCACAAAAAGGATTAGAAGTTGCAAAAATGGATGCTACTTTACTTAAAAAAATAGAAGAAATATGGTTACATATTAATTAATATGGAACTAGAGAATAGTCGTATTCTACTGAATAACAATTTTTTTTAATATGAGGAGTTTCAAAAAGTTGGAGCGAAATTGGCATAAAAAAAGGCGAAAAAAATAATTACCAAACAATTGTTTCGCCATGATAGAATTTGAAAGTTCTGAGAATTTGCAATCACAAATTCCAGTTATCCCAGAGAAAAAACTGAGCCAATTATTGTTAATATGCACTTGTATCTTAGCAGCTCAAACTACTAATTTAAGTACGGTTGCCAAACATATGAGTAAAGTTCTTGGTAAAAAACTTAAATACGATTCGGCATATGCTAGATTATAATGCTTTTTTCAAACAGGTAAGACTGACGATATCTTTCGATTTATTTGTGTTTTAATCATCAATACTTTCGGGCAAAGTCCTGATTGCTATTTGCTTTTAGATCGAACAAATTGGAAATACGGTAAAACCCATATCAACGTTTTGGCTATAGGATTACTTTACCGAGATGTTTTCATACCCTTGGTTTTGCTTGATTTAGGTCGCGCAGGCAATAGTAATTGCCAACAGCGCCTAGACTTAGTAGATAAACTACTGTCTTGGTGGCCTTTATCCAACGTGGATTTACCTAAATTACATATTGCTGGAGACCGAGAATTCATTGGTTTTAGCTGGTTCAAAGGCTTAGAAACAAGAGGAATTAACTATGTCATGCGAATTCCTGCAAGTTTCAAAGTTGAACTTTGGCATAGAGGAAAAATTAAAGACCGAAAGTTAGGACTTAAAATTGTCCAACGGTATTTATCTATGTCT
>CAZXYA010000274.1:0-8506 GCA_964644655.1 uncultured Saprospiraceae bacterium
AAGCATTAGAAGCGAAAGAAAGTGTAAAAATTGGAGATATTACGCAGACTTATGCAACCGTAACACTACAAAATTATTTCCGAATGTACCATAAATTAGGTGGTATGACCGGTACGGCAGAAACAGAAGCAAGTGAACTTTGGGAAATCTATAAATTGGATGTAGTAGTGATTCCAACGAATCGACCGATTGCTAGAGATGATAGACAAGATTTAGTTTATAAAACAGAGAAAGAAAAGTTCAATGCAGTTATCAATGATATTGGTGTATTGACTTCGCAAGGTCGTCCTGTTTTGGTAGGTACTACTTCGGTAGATATTTCGGAGAGTTTAAGTCGAGAGTTAAAATTAAGAGGTATCGATCATAATGTCTTGAATGCCAAGCAACACCAACGAGAGGCAGATATTGTAGCAGAAGCAGGTAAACCAGGAAAAGTGACGATTGCAACAAATATGGCAGGTCGGGGAACGGATATTAAGATTTCAGACCAAGTCAAAAAAGCAGGTGGTTTAGCGATTATTGGTACAGAGCGACATGATTCTCGTCGGGTAGATAGGCAGCTAAGAGGTCGGGCAGGTCGTCAAGGAGACCCAGGTAGTTCCCAATTTTATATTTCTTTGGAGGATAAACTCATGCGTTTATTCCAATCAGAAAGAATCGCGAAACTGATGGATAGAATGGGGCATGAGGAAGGAGAAGTGATTCAGCATTCTATGGTTTCTAAGTCTATCGAAAGAGCACAGAAAAAAGTAGAGGAAAATAACTTTGGTATCCGAAAGCGCTTATTAGAATATGATGATGTAATGAATATCCAAAGAGAGGCGATTTACAAAAAACGTAAGAATGCCCTTTCTGGAGAACGTTTATCGGTTGACCTGAATAATATGTTCTTGTCTTTGACAGAAAATGTGGCAGCAAGTCATAAAGAAGGTGGTAGCTATGATAGTTTCAAAATGGATTCTGTCGGATTAATTGGCTTTGACCCAAAGATTAGCGAAGAACAATTTGAGACAAGTGATACGGATGATTTGGTAGAATTATACCAAAATGAATTTGTCCAGTATTACGACCAAAAGAGTGATGATATTGCTACGGTACTTTTACCAATTATCAAAGACGTTCATGAGAACCAACCACGGTATAAAGATATTTTAACCCCATTTACAGATGGTCGAAAAAATCCTATGCCGATTGCTGCTAATATTAAAAATGCCGTTGAATCTAATGGCAAAACGATTGTAAGGGATATTGAAAAAGCGGTTAGTTTAGCCTTAATTGATGATACTTGGAAGGAACATTTACGATCAATGGATGAATTAAAAGATTCGGTACAATCCGCTTCTTTTGAGCAGAAAGATCCATTGGTGGTTTATAAAATGGAGGCGTATAACTTGTTTGAAAATTTGGTCAATAGAGTCAATGAAGAAGTGACTTCTTATTTATCAAAAGGAACGCTCATTTTCTCTGGTGGAACAACTTTAGAAGAAGCGAAACAACGACAAACAGACTTTAGTAAAACCAATACCAATAGTTCTGAAAGAAGCGAAGACGTTGCTGCTAGACGAGCTGCTGAAGGCGTAAGTCGCAGAAGAAAGCCAACCACTTTCAAAAGAGAAGAAAAGAAAGTTGGTCGAAATGAGCCTTGCCCTTGTGGTAGTGGTAAGAAATTTAAGCGTTGTCATGGTCGCCAAGTAGCTAGATAGTTCCGCAACTTAGACTTCTAGCTAGGCTGTTCAGAATTACGGAGATATAGTATTTTTGCAATTGCCAATTTTTTTGACTAGTGGTTAAAAAATCATAAATCATAGTTCTTAAATCATACATCTTACATCATAAATCCACCCCAATTTTATTCGCTTTTTAAGTAAATAAGCTAAATTTGACAGGTTTATGATGTAAGATGTATGATTTCTGATTTAAGATTTCGAGTATTAACCGCAAAAAGATAGCAATTTGAAAATGATAGATAGAGGTGCAGCGCACCGACCACCTTTGTATCTAGTTTTTAGCTACTTTTTTAAGGTACAGCGTACCGACCACCTTTGTAAAAAAGTGTAAAATGTGGTCGGTGCGCTGCACCTTGCTATCTTTTTGCGGTCAATAATTTCGAGGAACTTTATCTCTGATTCTAAACAGTTTATCTTACAAACTGAGTAGCAATTAGCATACATAAAAAATGACTGATTTTTATAAAAATAGAAAAGAGCAATCGGTAGGTAATCGGTTGCTCTTCTGTTTTCTTTTACTTCCAATTTTACTAAATGCACAAAATCCGGCACCATCTAGTTTCAAAGAAATAGCCATCGGTTATTCTATCATCCATGAAAAATTACCCGAAGGGTATAACTACACCCCACTTTTTATTACGACTAGGTTGCCTATTTATCAATTTAAATCCCAGCGAAAAAGTTTCTTTAAAGCTTTTGCTGAACCTCAATTTGTGTTAAACAAACCACCTACCCCCTTTTCTACCACTTTTGAATTTGGTGTAAATCTAGGTTTTCAATATACTATACCATTGACAGCAAAAAGTAGTTTTGCGGCAGCCATAAGCGCAGGTCCACATTACTTATCCTTGGAAACAAGTATCCAAGCCAAGGGATTTATTTTTTCTGATAATATAGAAATTGGCTGTTACCAACAATTAGGGGAGCAAATTGGCATAAGTATCAAACCCCGATTTAGGCATATTTCCAATGCGGGTTTATTATCCCCTAACATCGGCATTGATAATTTATTTCTGATGATTGGGCTTACTTGGAAAGCACTTTGAGTTCGATTCTATCATTAATAGCATGTTCCTCAATCGAACAATCTATATCCATCAAACAGTTATTAAGAGGTTGTTGTCCACCATAACCTTTAGCCACTAACCTATTTTCAGCAATACCTTTTCGGTGCAAATAATCAAGAATTGAATCCGCCCTTTTTTGGGTCAAATCCATTTTTTCGTCAAAGTCATTTAAATTAGCAGTATGCGCTGCTATTTCAATGGTCAGCGTAGGATGGTTTTCGTTTAAAATAAGGGCTACTTGATCTAATATTTCCGCAATTTTATAAGTGACAAAATATTCTCCTTCAAAAAATTGTATTGCTGGCAAACCATATAAATTTTCTGCCTTAATTGTTGTGGTTTCGATACTTTCTAATGTCAAAAAATTGGTTGGCTGAATAATTGTTTCTTCATTGATTATTGTTTCCTTTTCTTGAAATTCTGGTATCTTTTCTTCTTCGATTATTATTGGCGTTTCCACCATCTCTTCTACCTTTTCATCAATTGCAATTGCTTCAATCGGAGCTGAATTAATGGTAGAAGACATGGTTTCTGAAGGTTGTGCCGAATTATTGTCTATTTTCTTAGTTAGCTGGCTTTCAGGATCAATAGCGACTGCCTGCGGAATAAAAGATAATAAAAATATATCATCATCTCCCCCTTCTCTAGAGGAGGTAAACAAGCCTTTTTCTTCATGCTCATCTATAAAAATAGAAATATCATCTGCTGGGCTGTTAATCGGTGCACCCAAATTAATTGGTGTAGCCCACGCACCATTTTCATCCATTTGAGTAACAAAAATATCAAAGCCGCCTAAGCCTAAATGACCTTTAGAACAGAAATATAATTTTCCATTTTGGTGCATAAACGGAAATCCTTCGTGTCCATCTGTATTAATTTGTTCACCCAAATTTTCTGGCCGACTCCATCGACCTTTTTGTTTTCGAGATACATAAATGTCTGTGCCACCTATGCCACCAGCCTTATCTGATACAAAAAATAATAATTTCCCATCAGGCGAAATCGCAGGATGCATATAATTGGATGCCTTTCGACAAAATGGAATGACTGCTGCTTTATCCCAATTCTGCCCATCATCAGATTTGGCTTCAAAAAGTTGAAGGCAATAAGCATTTTGTTTGTTAAGAGAAGTGCCATTTCTAGTAAAAAACATCGCTGAACCATCTGGTTGAAAAGTAGCCATACCCGTATTTTTTCGAGCATCATTAATTTTAGAAATATATTCTTTGGGTTCACTAAAGGTGCTGTCTGATAAGGCTTTACTATGGTATAATCGCAAATAACTTCTATCTGTAGCACCTGATTTTGTATCTAAAAACTTTAGTTTTCCTTTTCTATCGGAAGTAAACACAATGCCATCATCCCAAAAAACGGGCGCATTATCATCTTCAGCTGAATTTTGGGTAAAAGCAGTAGCTCTTGCATATCCAAAATATGGGGGAACCGTTTTGGCAAAGTCACAAGCCGCAATCCTTCTATCCACCGTTTCATCCTCTATCTCAATAGCTGCATATTTCTGAAACCATACTTTGGCGGTATCATATTGGCCACTACTCATTAAGGTTTCGGCATAATAAAAATACGATTTTGTTTTAGCCCTATCGTTCGCCACAATTTCTTCATATAACTCAGCCGCTTCTGCTATTTGATTGGTAATCTTATAACAAAAAGCCAGTTTACTTTTAATGCTTAAATTCCTTTTAGTCGTGAGTGCTTTTTTATAATGAGGTATAGCTAAGGCATATTTATTTTCTTTAAAAAGCTGGTTCGCTTTTTTTAAGTCTTTACTTTGACCAAAGGCATTGATTTGAAATAATAATAATAAAAGACTACCTATAATAAATAAACGCATAACAATTAATTTAGAGCATAAGCAGAAAAGCTTATCTTGCAGAGCATATTCATAGAATATTAGTTAGACCGTCAGATTAAAAAGGGAGAATTATCCGTGTTAAAAACTAAGAACACAGATTAGTGATAACATGGATAGTTTAACGTAAAAAATTAAATTAAAAATATTTTGAATATTAATTATTTGTCTAGTAATTCTTCAGAGTCGAGATTAGAGAATATTATATATAACACTTCTGCATTATATATTAGAACAAAAACTATGCGAAAAAGCGTTAAAAATAAGCTAAACTAGGTAATCAAGATGGCAAAACATTTGGAAACAGGAAAAACAGGAGAAAATTTAGCCGTTAAATTTCTCAAAGAAAAAGGCTACCAAATATTAGCAACTAATTGGCGATTCCGTCGGTCGGAAGTAGATATTATTGCTAAAGATGGTCCAATCTTAGTTTTTGTAGAAGTAAAAACACGGAGTTACGATTATTTTGGTAAACCAGAATCTTTTATCTCTGCTCGAAAAAAAGTCCTTTTGCAAGATGCTGCGGCAGCCTATATGCACCAAATCAATCATACTTGGGAAATTCGATTTGATATTATTGGGATTTTGATGCCTGCTAATAAATCTGTTGACATCAATCACTTTGAAGATGCTTTTTTTCCTGGGCTTTTATAGCTAATCATTCTATTTTAGTCCCAACGGGACGGCATATCATAGCCTAGGACACAAGCCCTAGAAGTTAATCAAATTAACATTTTTAACATTTATTTTGGAAAAACAGACCTATTTCGTCCAAGCTACGACCAACCTTTAATAAACCAATAACCTCCGCTTAACCGCTATTAACATTAGAATCCTTCATTTTTGCAATATAATTATTTAGAACAGCAAAGGATTAGAGATATAAAATTTTGCTGTAATTGTTTATTTAAAAAATGAACCACCATGAAGAAGATTCAAAATGTATTAACCATAGCAGCGGTATTATTTAGTGCGACCTTTTCCTTTGCCCAATTTTCTGTGGGCGCCAAAGCAGGTGTTTATACCTCTTTTATTGATGTGACTCAAGCGGCAGAAGGCTTGACTCAAAATGTAGAAGGCCTAACTTCCCCAACTTTTGGACTCGTCGCAGAAATAGGACTAGGAGAAAATTTTGCTTTTCAACCAGAATTATTATACACTACCAAAGGATTTAAGGTTAGTGAGGGCATCAATATTAATTTAGGAGGCTTCCCAATTCCAGCAGGCGTCACCGCTAGTACTAAAATCAATTATTTAGAAATGCCTTTATTGGCTAAATATAAATTTGGCAATGAAGGCTTAAGGTTTAACATTACTGCAGGACCAGTTTTAGGCTATGCTGCCAATGCCCAATTAGTCACTCGAGCTAATTTATTATTAGACATCAATCCAATCAGAACCAATATCGATTTAGATGCGCTGAATTATGAACGATTAGAAGTTAGTGCTAGTATAGGTGCAGGCATGGCTTATGAAACAAGTGGTGGCGAATTCTTTGCTGATGCTCGATATGTTCACGGTTTTTCCGATTTATACAATGCTCCCGTTGTTGATTTGAATTTGAAAAATAGAGGCGTTGGCGTGACGGTAGGGTATAAGGTGAATCTTTAACAGTTGTCAGTTGTTGGTCAAACCGATAACTGACAACCGATCATAATAAAGCTCCTTTTGAATTAAAACCAAATGATTTCTTTAGTCCCTGTCTTCAACACCCCGAAGACAGGGATTTTTTATTTAAATGACCTCTTTTAAAACCGCCCAAATATTTTCCGTCACCAACTGATGCCCCTTTGCCGTGGGATGAATGCCATCTGCTTGATTGAGCTCCGGAATCCCACCTACATTAGCTAAGAAGAAGGGAATTAAAGTCGCCTCATTCTCTTTGGCTAAATTGGCAAAAATGCCTCGAAATTCTTTAGTGAATTTTTCGCCCATATTCGGTAAGGCTTCCATTGCACAGATTAGAATTTTGACTTCTGGATATTTAGTTTTTACTTTTTGGAGAATAGTCCCTAAATTTTTATATGTTTCTGCTATAGGCGTTCCTCTAAGACCATCATTTGCGCCTAATTCCAAAACAAATACATCAATTTTTTGTCGTAAAATCCAATCAATTCGACTATTGCCACCTGCGGAAGTTTCTCCACTTAGTCCTGCATTGACTACTTTATACGCTAAATCCAAGGAATCAATTCGTTCCCCAATGAGTCCAACAAATCCTTGAGAAGGATCTAAGCCATAAGCGGCAGTCAAACTATTACCAAAGAAAACAATGGTCTTTTTTTTATTGGCTACTGGTTTAGGCGTTGTTTTAGTCACTTTTGGAAGGCTTGTAGTTGTTTTCTTTTCGGTCGTTGTCGCTTTGTCACCACAACTAACTAGTGCAAAAAGTATCGCTATTAAGAAGAAATTTTTCATTTTTTAAAAAGTTTTTTAGTCTTGTATAGAGGAACTTCAATTCCTTTATACTCAATAATTGCTACAAAGATATTGGATAGAAATAAAAATAGTTACTGTTTCGTTTTTTAGTCAAAAAAAGGTTCTTTGACGATTTTTGCATTTCGGTTGGTTGGTTGACTTCAGTCAACCCGTAATTATCTTTATATTTTAGACCTTTAGGTTGACTTAAGTCAACCAACCGTTCGGTTTTTGCAAAAATTGTCAAAGATCCCAAAAAATAAGTACTCCTTTGGAAGTATCATTTATTTTTGCAGTTATTAAAGTAAAAAAGTATATGAAACCATTGCTCATTTTAACAATCATTATCAGTAGCTTGTTCTTCATCACCTGTCAAAATATGGCAGAAACAAATGAACAAACCACCACAACGAATATCGAGTCAACTACAGGAAACCCTGCTATTGACGGATTGAGCGTTGCGATTAATGCCAAGCCAAATGACCCTAGCTTATATGCCAAACGGGCAGCTATATTTTATCAAAACGGAGGCTATGATGAAGCGATTAGTGATTTGCAAAAAGCCCTAAGTATGGATTCTACGAATGTTGATTATTTACATTTACTAGCGGATGTGTATTTGGATTATTATCAATCTTATCCTGCTATTAATACTATGATAAAAGCAGCGACTTTATATCCTACTAGAATTCCTACGCTTTTAAAATTATCTGAATTTCAGTTAATTTTAAAGCAATACGACCAATCTATTAAGACGATTAATGAAATTCTAAAATTGGAGCAATTAAACGCCGAAGCTTATTTTATGCTAGGGTTAAATTTTAAAGAACAAGGGAATATTGACCGAGCAATGGGTAGTTTCCAAACGGCTGTAGAAAATAATCCTGACTTGGTAGATGCTTGGATAAATTTAGGGCAACTACATGCTGAAAAAGGAAGTAATTTGGCCAAGTATTATTTTGAAAATGCTGTAAAAGTGGCACCGAATAATATTACTGCCTTGCATGCAAAAGCAGAATTTTTACATTTTTCGGATGATCAACAAGGCGCCATCGAAACCTATCGGCAAATTAATAGCATTGACCCCGATTACTCGGAATCTTTGTTTAATACGGGCATTATTTATTTAGAAATGGATTCGCTGGCACAAGCCAAACAGCATTTTACTATGGCAGTAGTTACTTCTCCGACCTATATTATTGCCTATTATTATCGAGGTTTGGTTCATGAAAAAGAAGAGAATATAGCCGCCGCCAAAAAAGATTATCAAACAGCGTTGAATTTCAATCCTGAATTTGTGCGAGCGCAGGAGGCTTTGGATAGGTTGAGGTAGAAAAAATTGTTGAACTGTTTTATTGCAGTTAAAGCTTATAGCACATCAATAATTTTGGTCAATGGTAGGCGACACTTTCAAAGTGTCGCCT
>CAZXYA010000274.1:8516-11891 GCA_964644655.1 uncultured Saprospiraceae bacterium
AAATTATTGGACTATAAAATAACTTGGAAATTTGACATTTAACATCTCTACTCATCATTATTGCTCCCCCCTTCAATTTCATCTAAATACTCCTCTTTACCTTCTGTATCTTTAAAGTCTGGAATTTTAGTGGCCCGCTCCTTCAATTCTCTAGTGACCTCTGCTTTACCAAATGCATTGGCTAATGCTTTTTGGACGGCTTCTTTTTTATATTCGCTAAAGGTAAACTCCCTTTTAACTTTCTTTCTATTTGTCTCTATAGCATAATCATCAATATTACCAGCGACGTTAAAATATAAATTAAATAGGCCTTTTTTCTTCGCTGGCTGGGGGGTAATTCCAGATTTCTTGCCCAATTTTGCCATTAAAATCTGCCCTGCATTTACTTTTATATTATAATCAATATCATTATCAAAAGTATGTTCTCCGCTTAATAACATATTCATAGCATTGGTTTGAATGAACATAACGGGAATATAAATCCGCTCGTTTTTAATCTCAAACCAATTTTGCATATCTACAAATCTCACTTTGCGCAAATCATCCGAATTTGCATAAGCAGAAAAATCTTCTAATAATTCAAAATTATTTAGCTCGCCGTCGGTAACGCTTACTCCTGCAATCACTCTTAATTCATCGTATAATAAATTGCCTTCTGTATCAAAAGTGGCACTTACCACCATATTAGCATTAAGCATTCCTTCAATATGTCTAGATTCCAAAACGGCTTGTCCAAAGTTTTTACCTTGTCGGAAAAACTCTTTGGCATTGATGTCATTACAAACAATCTTAGCTCTAAACTTTGGCAGTTTTTCAAAATAGCCCGTTCCATCAATGTCAAAAGAACCACCCATTGCGCCTGCTTCTCCGACAATGCTCATTTGTTTGTTTTTAAATTCAAGGTTTCCATTAAAACTCTCTCCTTCTATCAAGTCATAATTGAAGGAGGCTATGCGTGCTTCAAAAGTGCCTTCTAAAAAGTTGGTAATAATTTCTTTCCGATGAATATTTTCTTGTTTGATAGAATCTGGTAGGACTTCTACTCCTTTAGAAGTGAAGAGGCTTTCTTCTACTTTCACTTCGGTTAGGCCAACTAAGCGATCAAGGTCTAAATTTTCTGATTCAAGTGTTGCTTTAAATCTAAGTTTGGCATCTTTGCTATTAATCGAATCGGCTAATAATACGGGTAAAAAATTACTAGCAAACCCGCCGAAAATAATTTCGCTCCCTGCGCCTTCCAATTTTAATTCGTCAATTTTTAGCTCATTATCTCTTAATTCCACAATTCCTTTATCGAAAACCAATGCCTCTCCATTAATGGTTAATTCTGCATCATCAAATTCTACCGTACCGCTTGACTTAACTCTATGAATTCTAGAAGGATTCAGCATATCTTCATATCGACCTTCTAATTCCAAATTCCGAATCTCCATTTCCCCATCCCCATCCGTAATAATTGGTGAATCAAAAAGGGTATAAATGGATGCTAATGGTAAGGTACCATCCATTTGGAAATTAATGGTGGGATGTTCTAAATTGGTGAGTTTCAGTTGTGATTCAATTAATTCTCGATTAAAATACCCTTTGAAATTATTGACTTCAAAAAGTGCATCTCGACCAGCACGAGCTTTTCCACTTTTAAAATGCGCTGCGAAAGAAACATCTTTGACACTACTATCCAAAATAGTATGCCGAATCTCTCCATCAATCAAGCCAAAGTTAACATCCACTATCGGGTTTTCTCTGGCATTGGAAATACCTTTAATAGTCGCATCAAAAGTAAATTTACCCCGACTGGCAAAACCTTCTAAATATTGAAATTCTTCTGGTAATAATTGAATAACAGATTCTATATTGCCTTTCTTAGAAGTGATTTCCAGATCAAATTCTGTGGATGTTGGATGTGGTTCAATAATCCCAAAAATATTAAAAGTGTTTTTGGAAACTGCTAATTCCACTTCTTTAAATTCATAAAAATTATTTTGTAAGTCCACATACATTTTAGCATCATAACCTAAGTCTTTACCTACAAAATAACGGTGACCGTCTAACTCTACAAAATTGGAATATATTTTAGCTTCGCTATCCAAAGAAAATTGATCATTATTAAAATTACCCGAAAAAGAAGCATTTTCTAATTGCAATTTCATTTCCTGCTTCGACCGTTCATCAATATATATGAGTTCAATGTCTTTTAAGGTCGCTTGATCTAAAGAAAGGGCAAAATTTAGTTCCGCACTAGCGACGTTTTGTTCGGAAGGTTTTGTAATCACATAATTGGCTTTTCCCTTTCGATTGATTTCCACAAATAAAGCGCCATTTTCTACGACAACCGATTCTATTTTTAGATTGGAAGTTAATAAGCCTAATAAACCAATCTTAAAAGACATACTCCTAGCTTCTAATAAAACCCCTTTTCGATTATCTGGTAAAACGATATTTTGCAAATCCGCATTCACATAAGGAAAGCCTTTAATTAAAGACAAGCGAAAATTTTCTACTTCCAAATCGTCCACTAAGCCTTTGTTAATTTCCGTTACCAATTTCTGCCCTATCTCATCTTCAAATATGATCGCAATCACAACGGAAGCAACAAATAGCATGACAAAGGCCAAACCAAACCAAATGGCTATTCTTTTAACAAGTTTCATGAATAGGTGTATTATCTTTTTTAAGAAATTGGGATTTTTTAATAGTAGTTTTAGGTTATTAACCGCAAAAAGATAGCTATTTGAAAATGATAATTAGGGATTCTTTTCAGCACAAATGATACAAATGTAGGCGGTGCGCTGCACCTTGCTATCTTTTTGCGGTCAATATTTTAGGTATAATGCTTTAGAATTGTAAAAATAACGTGTCTAGTATTGGTTTGGTGTGTTAACAAGATTTTATTTTTTCCAACGGATTTATTTCCCAACGGATGGAGGTTAATAGAAATAAAAAAAGCCTCCATGAATGAACATGAAAGCTTAATTTTGTGGGCGATGAGAGACTCGAACTCCCGACTCTCCCGATGAAAATCGGGATGCTCTGAACCAACTGAGCTAATCGAGGTTAGCGTGGTCTATTAAGGCTTTCAAATATTTCTTACTTTTCATTTTTTTTAAATGGTATTCTCTTTTTACAGCAAGGCTTCTTGTTGCAAATTTTTCTGTATAAGCAATTATCCAATGAGGCGCTCCGCTTTTAGTAGCCTTACTCTGTTTTGTATTATGCCGATATAAACGGTCTTCTAAATTATTAGTACTGCCGATATAATATTTATCTGACATTGTATTATATAAAATGTAAGTATAAAAATAATTCATAGTTATAGAAATAAAAAAGCCTCCATGAATGAACATGAAAGCTTAATTTTGTGGGCGATGAGAGACT
>CAZXYA010000275.1:0-3929 GCA_964644655.1 uncultured Saprospiraceae bacterium
TTAGGGCTTGCAAAGAAATAGATGTTCCAATTTTAGGCTAGTATTTTTGTTTTTAGGCAAGGCGCTAAAGCAGAAGTTTATCTGGATAAATGACTGATTTAGCAACGCAGCATAAAGGCAAAAAGACAGCATCAAATGGAATATTTATTTTTTTGCAAGCCTTTAGTTGATTTATCATTGAATTTCTATTCTTTCAAAGAAAAGATCTTCGGATGACGCATCATAAAAGTTTACAAAAAACAAAATTTTGCTGAGAAATCTTAAGCTACACTCATCAAAAAAACTATGTGGTCTTTGTGAACTATGTACCTATGTGGTAAAAATAAGCTAGTAGCTTTGGTTGTGGTTTCACCACTTTAAATGCTATTCTTGTTAATTGCTTACCTTTGCAAAAAAAAGCAAAGTGACAGAAGAAAGATTACATAAATTTAAGATAGCAGCAAAAAGAAGGCAATCCAATTTAACGGTTATTCTAGAAAATGTACATGATCCACATAATTTGGGGGCTGTTTTAAGAAGCTGTGATTCTGTAGGCATTAAAGAAATTTTTGTGCTATATACGGATCCTGCGTTAGCGAGTAGAGATCATATCAAATTGAATAAACGAACTTCATCAGGGGCTAGAAGATGGGTGGACGTGCATTTATATGCCAATGTAGCAGCTTGTTTTGCCCATGTGAGAAAGCATTACGATAAAATTTACTCTACTCATTTGGAGGAACAACCGACTTCCTTATATGAATTGGATTTAACCCAATCTGTGGCTTTAATGTTTGGCAATGAAAAAGATGGCTTGAGTGCCGTGAGCTTATCCTATTCTGATGGAAATTTTATCATTCCGCAAATGGGGATGGTGCAAAGTTTAAATATTTCGGTGGCTTGTGCGGTGAGTATTTATGAGGCCTTACGTCAGCGAGAAGCTGCGGAGATGTACACCAATAATTTACCTATGACGGAAGAGGAACAAACGGCTTTATATGAATCTTTTAAAGAGCGGCAATTGATTCGAGATAAGCGGCATATTACGGAGAAGATTTCCTAAATAAGGGGGGAATCTAAAGTAACTGTTCAGCATGTTTAACAATACAGCTTATTTTTTTACCATTTAAGGCATAAAAGTTCATTTAAGATTCTCAATAAAACCAACTATATGAACTTAAATAACTATTCCGATTAAAACTCCGATTGAAAATACGGAGCAGGTTACGGAACAAGCTATGGTAGAAAAAATACCTATTTCTGATTTTGATGGTGAATAGTTATAAATAATCTTTATAATTCTTTGTGGTAATTATTATATTGTTGTTTTTCAAAGATTGGTGGCACGGCTCAGAGAGTTGTATTATAAAGAGGCACCGATTCCATTTCCTATTCCAAATTTAGCTTTCCCCGCTATAATTTTAACTCCCTTAGCTGGATCATTTTTAATTAGTAAGGCGCCATCCATATCCACATAATCTAGGAGCGGCAATAATTGAGCAATGGCGGAAATGCCAATACTCGTTTCGGTCATGCACCCACACATCACTTTCATTCCTAAATTCCTTGCTGCTTGAATCATTTTTAGGGCAGGGGTAAATCCACCACATTTCATCAACTTAATATTAATGCCATGAAAATATTGGTGACATTTTTGAACGTCTGCTGCAACTTGACAACTTTCATCGGCAATAATAGGTAAAACACTTTTTTGAAAAAGGATTTTCATGCCTTCCCAATTATCTTGGGCTAATGGTTGTTCAATAAACTCGACACCTAATTCTTTTAATGCCAGGGCATTTTTTAACGTTTCTTCTATGGTCCAAGAGCCGTTTGCATCTACTCTAAAAATGGCAGATGATCTTTCCCTTAGTGCCTTGATAATCTGAATGTCTTCTTTAGTGCCTAGTTTGATTTTGTAAATTGGATTAGGATAAGCCTCCATTTGCGCCAACATATTTTCGATAGTATCAATTGAAATGGTAAAGTTGGTGTGCGGCATATTTATAGAATCTAATTGCCAAGCTTTGTATAAAGGTAAATTTTGTTTTTTAGCCCAAAGATCGTGCGCAGCCACGTCTAAAGCGCATAAAATAAACGGATGATTTTTGAAAATAGGGTAGAGCTGTTGCCAAAACGTAGTGGGGTTGTCGATAGACAGGGATGTTATAAATGATTGTTGTTGGGTTAATACTTCTATGAATTGAACCAAACTTTTACCATAATATGTAATGACAGTTGCTTCTCCAAAACCAGATAGTCCATCGGCTATTAATTCTACAATAATGGCTTCTCTATAATGAAAAGTACCATGCGCAATAGTGAAAGGCTTTTTTAAATAGAGTTTTAATGGATGTATTTTTAGCTGCATATCAATGAATATTAAGCAGCAAAATAGCTTTTATTTAAAATAATAGCGAATTCCGACTTCAATTTGTTGCCATCTTTTTGAAGAAGTGGTAGTCGTTTCTTTTAAATAGGGATTACTAAATCGGTAATTTACATAAGTAGTCAAATGTTTAGATAACTGATAATTAGCCCCACCTATTAATGCCCAATTAATAGGTACTTACCTTTTCTAATAATAGACAGAAATGAAAGTCAAAAAGGTTGGGTTACTTACTGAATTTTTCTCGACGACTACCATTTTTTCTAAAAGTCATAAAATATTTTTGATTATTAATAGCATTTTTTTAACTTGCATTGGCATGTTAAGAGGATTATCTCAATAAATTTACATTATAAGCTATACATTTTGCTCATAGCTTTTATTTATCAATACACAATGATTTATAAACATGCTCTTAACTAATTCAACCAGATATTATTAAACATCTGTTAAAAATAAATGTTTTTTGTGTACTTGCTGACTTTATTTCGTCATAATATTAAATTCCTTTAGCGAATATTCGCAAATAAAGGATTATTTATTAAGCTTTAAATTTTTTAGCATGATGAAACAAGCAATTAAAAAGAACTTTTGGGCCTTGGCTTTTGGCGGCTTGCTAACCTTTCTTTTGGTTCCAACTGATTCTTTCGCACAAAGCCGTCAGCTTACAAAACGTGGAGAAAAGGGTACATACGCAGCAGCAAAGACTAATAGAAATACTTCTAAAAGTAATTATGTAAATAGAAAACGTACTGCTGCTCCTAATAGAGCCAGTAGCAATCGAAGAACTAGTGCTAATAGAGCCAGTGACAATCGAAGAACTAGCGCTAATAGAGCCAGTAGCAATCGAAGAACTAGTGTTAATAGAGCTAGTGACAATCGAAGAACTAGCGCTAATAGAGTTAGTAGCAATCGAAGAACTAGTGTTAATAGAGCCAGTGACAATCGAAGAACTAGCACTAATAGAGCTAGTGACAATCGAAGAACTAGCGCTAATAGAGCTAGTCGCTCGAATAACAGAAGATATAATAATCAAAGAATAGCTCGAAATGCTCGTGCTAGTTATAATTACCGTGCAAATGTGCGCAATGATTATTGTAGGAATTACTATAATGGATTGACTAATTGGAATCGTACTTTTTGGACGAGCGTTCATTATACGCCTAATTATTACAATTTAAATTATAGCCGTTTTCCATTAAGGAATGGATTCCGAGCGCAACAATTTAGGTTTTCGGGAAGCAGATATTGGTTATATGATGGTGTTTGGTTTCAAAGACGAGCAAACAGATACTATGCAGTAGATGCACCATTAGGACTTTGTATTGATTCGATTCCAGTAGGCGGAGAGATAATTCGGTATAGAGGAGATAGATATGTGATTTATCGAGGAACAGCGTATCAATTATTACCATTTGGCGGCTTTCAAGTCGTTCAAATGCTAGGAAGGTTTTAGATTGAACAACAATAAACTTATCAAGTTGCTCGTCCACAAAGGTGGATGGGCAATTTTTGTTTTAGAGGTTAGAGCTTGTTGGGAGTTTGTTTTTGGAGATAAAAA
>CAZXYA010000275.1:3939-11877 GCA_964644655.1 uncultured Saprospiraceae bacterium
GCCTGTCTACCGACAGGTAGATATTTTTTGGTCTGATGACGTCAGATTTCTTAGTAATAGCCGTAGTTATTGCTAATAAATTTGAAGAAATCAGGACGAAAAAGACGCTTTTTTAGCCCAAAAGATAAATTTCCAACAAGCTCTTAATTACCCAAATCTGCCAATAAATCATCTGCTACTAAATTAGGTAAGGTTACTTTTAAAGTTGGACTTCTTTCCATTTCTCTTTTTAAAGTGGCAATAGCACCATTATTTCTTGCCCAACTTCTGCGTGCAATGCCATTATTGACATCATAAAAAAGCATATTGGCTAATTTTTTAGCTGCTGCTGCGGATCCATCTAAAACCAAACCAAAGCCACCATTTATCACCTCACCCCAGCCAACACCGCCGCCATTATGGATAGAAACCCAAGTGGCTCCTCGGAAACTATCCCCTAAAACATTATGAATCGCCATATCTGCGGTGAATTTACTGCCATCATAAATATTACTGGTTTCTCGATAGGGCGAATCTGTACCACTCACATCATGGTGATCTCTACCTAAAACAATTGGGGCAGAAATGCTTCCATTATTAATAGCCTCATTAAAAGCAGTAGCAATTTTCATCCGACCTTCTGTATCGGCATATAGTATTCTGGCTTGTGATCCTACGACTAATTTATTTTTCTTGGCTTCTCGAATCCATTTAATATTGTCCGCCAATTGCTGCTGAATTTCTTGCGGGGCAGTTTCCTTAATTTTCATCATAACCCCTAAAGCAATTTCATCTGTTTTGTCCAAATCTGCTGGATCTCCGGACGTGCATACCCATCTAAACGGGCCAAATCCGTAATCAAAACACATGGGACCCATAATATCTTGCACATAAGAAGGATATTTAAAATCAACGCCATTTTCCTGTAGCACATCTGCACCTGCTCGAGAAGCTTCCAACAAAAAAGCATTGCCATAATCAAAGAAATAAGTGCCTTTAGTGGTATGTTTATTGATAGCTTTGGCATGTCTTCGTAAGGATTCTTGGACTTTTATTTTAAAATCAGGAGGATTTTCTCGCATCAATTTATTGGATGCCTCAAAACTTAAGCCAACAGGATAATAGCCACCAGACCAAGGGTTGTGCAAGGACGTTTGATCAGATCCTAAGTGGATAAAAATATTTTCTTCTTCAAAGCGCTCCCAAACTTCTACTACATTGCCGATATAGGCAATCGAAATACTGGAATTTTCTTTAACAGCATCCTGAACTTGAATGACTAAGGCATCAAGGTTGTCTACTAATTCATCAACCCAACCTTGTTCCCACCTTTTCCGAGCGGCATTAGGATTTACTTCTGCACAGACGGTAATACATCCTGCAATATTTCCAGCTTTAGGTTGAGCGCCACTCATGCCACCTAAACCAGCGGTTAAAAATATTTTACCCCCAATGGTTTCTCCTTTTTTTAGCTGTTTTCGGAAAGCATTTAAAACCGTAATTGTTGTTCCATGTACAATTCCCTGTGGACCAATATACATGTAAGATCCTGCGGTCATTTGCCCATATTGGGTAACGCCTAGTGCATTGTATTTTTCCCAATCATTGGGTTTGGAATAATTGGGAATCATCATTCCATTAGTGATTACCACGCTTGGTGCGTCTTTTGAGGAGGGAAATAAACCCATTGGATGACCAGAATAAATATGTAAAGTTTGTTCCGCTGTCATCTCCGCAAGGTATTGCATGGTCAATAAATATTGTGCCCAATTTTGAAATACACTTCCGTTCCCTCCATAAGTGATTAGTTCATTAGGATGCTGTGCCACCGCTGGGTTAAGATTATTCTGTATCATTAACATAATACTAGCTGCTTGAACCGTTTTAGCTGGATACTCGGCTATTGGACGGGCATACATCTTATAATTAGGTTGAAACCGATACATATAAATTCTTCCATATTCGATTAATTCTTGCCAAAACTCCTTGGCTAGAAGTGAATGCCAAGTAGTAGGAAAATACCTTAAGGCATTTCTGACAGCTAATTTCTTTTCCTCTTTTGATAAAACATCCTTCCGCTTGGGCGCTCTATTAACCTTAGCAGAATAGGGTTTTAAATGGGGTAACTCTTGTGGAATACCTTGCAGGATTTGTTCTTTAAAACTCAATTGTATAGGTATCATTTTCTTTATTTTAGGATGGTTTAGAGCGTCAGATTAAAAACAGATATTAATATGTCTAAAATCCCTGCCTGCCGTAGGCAGGCGTTGGGAAAAATACGCTCAACGGATTAGCTTCCCACAGTTTACTCCGATTTTATCGGAGGATAATTATCAATTTTCTTTCTGGTTATCTATTATTCGTTTAACTAAAACACCTTTTTTCCAAACCAGATTAGGGACTAATTGCCCTTGTTGGTATAAAACCTCTCTGTAATCAGCCGTTGGAAAAGCGATAATATCTGCGGTGTAATTTTCTTTTAATTGCCCTCTATCTTTTAAGTTTAAAGCGGCAGCAGCCCTAAAGGTAATTCCTGCTAAAACTTCTGCATTACTCAATTTTTCAAAAGTACCAAGAATGGCAGCTTGGGTTAAAAGATGACCCATTGGAGCAGAACCGGGATTCCAATCACTAGCAATTGCCAAACTTGCACCTGCATCCAATAATTTTCTAGCAGGTGTGAATGGGCAACCAATCCCAATTGACGCTCCGGGCAAGGCAACAGGGATGACTTCACTTTTTGCCAATAAAGCAATTTCTTTATCGGTACTAGCTTCTAAATGATCGGCACTAATAGCATTATGTTTTACGGCGACTTCGCTTCCTCCTGTATGGAATTGATCTGCATGTAGCGTTATATCAAAACCATCTTGTTGTGCCTTTTTCAAATAAGGACTGATTATTTCCTTAGAGAAAGCGCCTTCTTCTATAAAAGCATCTATTCGATGGGTTAAATTTTCTTGTTTTAAAATAGGAAATAATTGACGACTCATTTCTAGTAAATAAGCCTTAATAGATTGCTGGTAATCTTTAGGAAAAATATGAGCTGCTAAACAAGTTGAAACTAAATCGGCAGGACTTTCCTGATTAGCGGCTTGGATGGCTCGCAACATTTTTAATTCTTCTTCAACCGATAAGCCATAACCACTTTTTACTTCAATGGTTGTAATGCCATTGCTTAAATGTCGATTAACCCTTTTTAAAATACCTACTGTTAAATTAATTAGAGATTGCTTACGAGTTTGCTGTACCGTGTCCCAAATACCACCTCCAGCTTTAGCGATTTCTAAATAGGTTTTACCTGAATTACGCAAGGCGTAATCCTTAGCTCGACTACCGCCAAAACAGATATGGGTATGACAATCTATCAGACCGGGCATGCCAACTTGCTTACCGTATATTTCAATAATTTCGATGGGTAAAGATTTATTTTCTTTTACCAACTTATCAAAATTTCCAACTGCTATAATTCGACCATCTTTAATTAATATCCCAGCATTTGTTAATACTAAAAGGTTTTCATCTTTGATGACGCCTTTATGTTGATGACCTGTTAAGGGCAATAGCTGAGTAAAAGGACCAAGGAGTTGATAAATGCTAGTATTATTGGTTACTGAATTCATTATTTATTATTATTCTCAACGATTCTTTAATTGTTTTAAAGCCTTTTTAAATTGTTTTTTAATTCGCTGTCCATCTTTATGTTTTCCTTTTTGAATTACCCATTTTCCGTTGACCATTGTACCTAAATGCATACTGACATCGGAAGCATACACGATAGTAGAAGCCAAATTTTTGATACTACAAACCGCTAAAATGGGATGTTTAGCATCTAGGACCAAGGCATCAAATGCCTGACCTTTTTCAAAGTAATTTGTCTTGCTTTTTCCCATTGCCTTTCGACCATTGCTAATAAATTTTTCTAGGGCGTATAAACCACTATCTCCCTGCTGATTATCAATAAAAGTATTTCGCCGATGACTAATTAATCGTTGACCATAATCCAAAAATTTCAATTCTTCAAAAGGGTTTAATCCAATATGACTATCCGTACCAATACTCCAATTACCAGCTGCTTTTTGAAAGGTTTTTAAAGAGAAAATACCATCTCCTAAATTTCCTTCTGTGCTAGGACAAAGCACTACATTTGCTTTACTTTTAGCAATAGCCATTACTTCCTCATTCGTTAAATGAGTCGCATGCACTAAATGGAAATCTTCATTTAATTCAATATTTTGTGTTAGCCACTCTACAGGGCGTTTACCTAAATAAGCGATACTCTCCGAAACCTCCTTTAATTGCTCTGAGATATGTAAATGAAAAGGCATGGCTGGATTTAGCGCAGACAGTAATTTTTTAATTTCAGTAGGTTCAACTGCTCTTAAGGAATGAACTCCATAGGCAAGACTAGCATCGGCATAAGCTTGGGTTGCTTTTTCACTAGCAGCTAAGAGTTTTAAATAAGCAGCAATATTTTTAGAAATAAATCTTTTTTGATGGACTTCTGCTGCTTTGCCAAATCCTCCTTTTTGATAAAAAATGGGAATTAAGGTAATTTTTAAACCTACTTTTTTAGCGGCATTAACTAACCTTTCTCCCAATTCTGCTAGATTATTATAGGGTTTGCCCGAAACGCTATGATGTACATAATGAAATTCGGCTACTTCTGTATAACCGTGCCGAAGCATTTCCATATATAGCATCGTTGCAATGGCTTCCATCTGATCTGGATTAATCGATAAAGCCAATTGATACATTGCTTTTCGCCAACCCCAAAAATCATCTTGTTGATGATTTAAATGTCTTTCTGTCAGGCCAACCATCGCATATTGAAAGGCATGAGAATGGGCATTTTGCAAACCTGGAATGGCATATCCATTGATCTTGGTATATTTTATACCTATTTCAGCTTTCTGTTGAACTGCCAAAACTTTACCTAATTCTTCCAAATGAACATAGGCAGGGCTGATCCATCCTTCTTTTTGTAATAAACCTTTAAAACGGTATGCGATCATTTATAATTTTTAAAACTGCTTGAATAAAGTATATCGGAGTTACGGGGTGATTTTGGAGCGCATCTTACTTTATTCGAACACTACTTAATTTTTAATTAAAGCTTCAAAAGTGCTAATCAAGATTTCTTTTACTTTAGCTGCTCGTTCTGAATGATATTGTGTTTCCGTATCATCCATATATAAATCTTTCGCCATTTCTAGCTGAAAGGCATGTATATTTTCTGTAGGATTCCCAAAATGTCTAGTAATATTTCCTCCTTTAAATGGATGATTATAACTTAATTCGTAAGGACTGTTGGATAAATTATCTTTTACGGTTTTAATTAAGCGACTATCTGCTGTTTGTCCATCATTAGTGCCTAAAATTAAATCTGGAAATGGTTTTGCTTGAATAGTCGGAACTTGCCGACGTATAGAATGCGCATCCCATAAAATTGCTTTGCCAAACTTATTTTTGGTAGCTGTTAATAAACTAGTAATTTGATGGTAATAAGGCTGAAAATAATATTTTTTTCTGCGTGCTATTTCTTTAGCCTTGGGTTTGAATATTGGATTAGCATAAATAGGATTACCCAAAAAATCAGTAGTTGGAGTTAGTTGAGTAATAATTCTATCATCATTATAAAGTGCTTTATTTTCTGGAGAACGATTTAAGTCTATAACCCATCTACTATAATTTGCACGAATTGTGGTTATGCCCATTCTCGGTAAGAAATCATAGAGTTGATCTACGAAAAAGTCGGTATCATCAGGATTTGCCGCTAAAGTCTGTTTATAGTGATTTGCTAATTCAGGAGGAAAAGCCTTACCGCAATGAGGAATACTCACTACAATGGGGACTTTAGCGCTCTTGGCAGTAATAATTGTATATATTGATTCCATCGATTTAGATAGTTAATCCAAGTTGCGGATAATCGAGACTGTCTCAAAAGTCACCTTTCAGAAAATGCAACCATATTTTCTTTTACCATATAGACATTTAAGTTCATTTAAGAGAATACTATATGGTCTTAAATGACTAAATGGTAAATAAATTTTGTGGTTCATTTTGAATTTTATGTTTTGATACAGCCCCAGTTTTTTACATTGTCCGCACCTTGAGTTAGTTAATAAGTTTCAAATAATGTGTTATAAGCTGTTGCAAAAGATTGTTTGTTTTTTTGATTTACCTTTTTTTCAATCGCTAAAATGGAGCGATTTTCGATAATCTTAATTGCTTTTTTAATGTCCTTGGCAAATACCCTATCTTTTTCAGCGTGGCTAATTTTAGATCGTATAAAAGTATGTACTGCTTCTAGGAGAGGGCCTGATTTTAAAGGGCGGTGATAATCAAAAGATTGAGCGGCACAAATTAATTCTATAGCCAATATTTTTTCCACATTCTCAATTACTTGTAATGCCTTTCTACTCCCAATAGATCCCATGCTCACATGATCTTCCTGTCCTAAAGAAGTAGGAATACTATCAGCGCTGGATGGAAAGCACAATCCTTTGTTTTCACTTGCTAAAGCAGCGGTTGTATATTGGAGCATCATAAAAGCAGAATTTAAACCTGCTTTTTTCATTAATAATTTGGGAACACTTTTAGTTACACCAGTTAAAGACAGATAAACTCGCCTATCAGAAATATTTCCCAATTCAGCAGCAGCTATACAGGCATAGTCTAAAGGCAAGGCTAAGGGTTGCCCATGAAAATTGCCACCGCTAATCGTTAACTTTTTGTTGATAATAACAGGATTATCCGTAACGGCATTTAATTCTATTTCTACTAATTCTTTTAAATGCAACCAGCTAGTACGAGAACTACCATGTACTTGTGGCATACATCGCAGCGAGTAGGGATCTTGAACTCGGTCACAATTTAAGTGAGATTGGACAATTTCAGAATCTTTTAAATAATGTTGGATTCGCTCAGCAACATGTTGATTGCCAGAATAAGGTCTCAGTTGGTGTAATTCGGACAAAAATGGACTCGCAGAACCTAATAATCCTTCTAGCATCATTGAACCTATAATATCCGCTTGACTCAGGCAACTATATAATTTATCTACCACTTTAACTGCAAAAGCAGTTATAAATTGAGTGCCATTGATTAAAGCAAGCCCTTCTTTTGCACCTAATTGAATACGCTGAATGCCTTCTTTTTTAAATACTTTTTTGGTAGGAATGATTTTTCCTTTATACCAAACTTTTCCTAGTCCGATAAGCGGCAAAAATAAATGCGCCAAAGGGGCCAAATCTCCCGATGCTCCTACTGAACCTTTGTCTGGTACAATAGGAATAATATTTTGTTGAATATGCCATTGTATTCGTTCTAAAGTTGTTAAAGCAATACCTGAGAAGCCTTGTGCTAAGGATTGCAATTTCAAAATTAGCATCAACTTAGCTACTTCTGTTGGGATGGCTTTTCCAACACCTACACTATGACTTTTTAAGATGTTATATTGTAAAATATTTGTGTCTTTTGGAGAAATCATAGTCGTGCATAATGGACCAAACCCTGTATTCACTCCATAGACAGCTTTTGTACCATTAGCTAACTGTTCTACTATTGCTCGATTTTTATTTATCTTTTTTCGACATTTTTTACTCAATTGACCGTCTATCTCTCCTCTAGCTATCTTTAAGGCGATACTAGTTGTTAGTTTTGCTGTTCCGTAGTCAAAAGTAGTACTCATACTGATACATTATTTTTTTACAAATTTATTTGTACTTTTGATTCCTTCAAAGTCCATTTTTGTATCAATTGATAGCCATGAGTAATCAGATAGAATTACGATATTTACAGTCCTTCTTAGTTTTAGCTAGAGAATTGCATTTTCGTAGAGCAGCGGAAAAACTATTTATGTCCCAATCTGGATTAAGTAAACAGATTAAGCAATTGGAAGGACTGTGCTTACCCCAATTCATAGGACCACTTAACAATAATCCTTCGTTAATAAAT
>CAZXYA010000276.1:0-11867 GCA_964644655.1 uncultured Saprospiraceae bacterium
TAGATTGGAGAAGAATGGTAGAACAAAAGAAGAACTCCATCAAGTAATAGAATGGCTAACTGGTTTTGATGAAGATAAATTGCAAGCACTTATTGGAGAGAAAGTAACTTTTAACACATTTTTTCAAAAAGCAAAAATACATCCCAACGCACACTTGATTAAAGGCGTCATTTGTGGTTATCGAATTGAAGAAATTGAAGATGAATTTGAAGTGTATAGGCAATGTAGATACTTAGATAAGTTGGTGGATGAATTAGCAAAAGGTCGTAAAATGGAGAAAATTCTACGGAAAGTTAAAGCAAAGAAATAAAAAACTAAATTGGGAATAGAAAAGACACGTCCTCAACAATCCTATTAAAAAACAGCCCTGCATTAATCAAAAGATAGTATCTTTAAGCCTCAATTTTAAAAAGTGGTTTCCGCAAGAAATGGAGGATTGTTTTATTGGTTGCCATCAATTAATTTTAAATAGATTCGGGCAACTGCAAACTGCCAACTGTTTACTGCCGACTACAATAGTATTTAACCCGTCAAAAAATCGGACTATAAATAATTTAGCCTACATGAGAAAAACCGATTTTTTAATTATCGGATGTGGTTTTGCAGGCGCAACTTTTGCCAATCTAGCAGCAGAATATGGCTATACCGTTCGCTTAGTAGACAAGCGTCCACATATCGGGGGGAACTGTTATACCTACAAAGATGAAATTTCTCAGGTAGAGGTGCATAAATATGGCCCGCATATTTTTCACACCAATTCGACCAAAATCTGGGACTATGTCAATCGTTTTTCCAAATTTAATAATTATGTCAATCGAGTAAAAGCGAGGACGAATAACCAAGTCTATGGCATGCCCATTAACTTACATACCATCAATCAGTTTTTTGGCAAAGATTTTTCCCCAACCGCCGCCCAGCAACACATTGATAGTATTCGATTAAAAGACCTAAAATCCACCAATTTTGAAGAATTTGTTTTACACAATTTAGGTACCGAATTATACGAGGCATTTTATAAATATTATACCATCAAACATTGGGGAGTGCAGCCTACGGAAATTCCCACTTCTACCGCCAAAAGATTGCCCATTCGATTTAATTATAATGACAATTATTTTAATGACCAATTTCAAGGCATTCCTATAAATGGCTATACGGAATTGATTCAACGGATGATTGAACATGAAAATATTCAGCTTTCACTAGGAGAAGATTTTGAAACCTACCGAAGTGCTTGGCAATTGAATTTTAAGCACCTCGTTTTTACAGGGTCTATTGACAATTATTTTAATTATAATAAGGGGTTTTTACCTTATCGCACCTTGCGCTTTGAAGCCATTAGAGGCAAAAATATTGTGGGCAATGCGGTGATGAATTACACCGATATGAGCGAACCTTTTACCAGAATTCACGAACATAAATGGTTTACGCCCGAACGAAAATTTGATAAATCCATTGCCTTTAAAGAATATCCGAGCAATACGGATAGTCGAAAGGCCCCAATTTATCCCATCAGAAATCCTAGTTCCGAGGCGATGTATAAAGCTTATGCAACACAAGCTAAAGCAGAAAAGAACGTTACTTTTGTGGGTAGATTAGCGGAGTTTAGATATTATGACATGCACCAAGTCATTGCCGCTAGCATGACTAAATTTGAAAAATTAATGGAGACCTATGGCCAATAAAATCGGCTCGAAATCATGGAATAATGAGATGTATGAAAAGCACCCTACGCCATACAGCGGCATTGCAGGATTCATACAGCAAAAACGCTTACAGAAAATTGCGGCGGCAATGGCTAAATACCCAGCAGCATCGGGCAATACCATTGCAGAAATTGGCTGTGAAGAAGGAAATTTGCTAAAGTTTTTAGGGGAACAACATCCAAATTATCATTGCATAGGCTTGGATATTTCCTCAAAAGCATTGGCAGAGGCTAAAAATCATCTACCTACTTCTACGCTACTAGCAGAACACGATATTACAAGCGGACCTTATCCTTTTCAAAAAGCACCTGCTTATTTGATCTGTAGCGAAACCCTAGAACATATTCCAAATGCGGCGGCGGCGGTAGAAAACATTTATAAATCAACGGGAAAAGATACCATTGTTATTATTACTGTTCCGATTGAAAAACACAAGAATAATATCAAAAAATGGCTAGTCAGATTGGGTGTTTTTAATTTGTTTTTTAAAGGCATTGAGGCTTCTCTTTCAGAGTGGCATGTCCAAGATTTTAGCAAAGCAGATATACTTGGCTTATTGGGCAAATACTATGAAATTTTGAGTTATGATACGATTTGGTTAATGCACCAGATTATAGTCGTGAAAATAAAAGCTAAGACTATCTAAGTAGTCTGTCCAGTTAATACTGTCGGTATCTTTTGATAAAATATTGCCGATAACTTCGTTAAAATTTATTTCCGTAGCGACGGCTATGCAAAGAAATTTTGCCTTGTTCTCGACAAATTTTATGACAAAATCTACCCGTCACTATTAACTGGACAGGCTACTAAGCCAAAAATTGATAATTATCCGTTGGGCGTATTTTTGCCCAACGTATTAGTTTCCCAACGCCTGCCTGCCGCAGGCAGGGATTTTAGATGCATTATTAGTATAAACGATATCAATTTTTTACCTGACGCTCTAAAAAATTATTAACCGCAAAAAGATATCGATTTCAAAAAGATGTAATAAGGTGCAGCGCACCAACCACCTTTGTATCTAGTTCTTTGCTACTTTTTTTAAGGTACAGCGTACCGACCACCTTTGTAAAAGAGCGGAAAAGGCGGTCGGTGCGCTGCACCTTAGGGCTTATTTTCAAGTACGAATGATACAAATGTAGGCGGTGCGCCGCACCTTGCTATCTTTTTGCGGTCAATACTAAAAATCAAACAGTTAAAGAGAGTTGAAATTTATCATTCAGAATTAAGTCTAATGACCAAAGAATTAATTATTGTCTTACCCGTTTATAACGAAGCACAAATCATCCAAACCGTTATTGAAGATTGGGCAACAACCCTACGTGCCTTAAATATTGATTTTGAATTACAGGCTTATAATGACGGGTCAACAGATGATACCTTGACCAAACTGCGAGCAATCGTCCATACTTATCCCGAACTAAGCATTATTGAAAAACCAAACTCAGGGCATGGGCCGACTATTCTAAAAGGCTATAGAGAAGCCGATGCAACCTATATTTTCCAAGTCGATTCTGATAATGAAATGAAGGCTAAATATTTTGAAGCTTTGTGGAAAGAAAGAGCCAATTATGATTTTATCATTGGTAGAAGAGAATTCAGTTTTAAAGTACCTTTACCAAGGAGAATTGTTAGTTTTATGGCAAAAAAGGCGGTTCATTTTTTCTATGGTCAGGGCATTTCTGATGTCAATGCACCTTATAGATTAATGAGAAAAGATAAATTTGCTGCCATTTATACAGCAATACCTACAGATACTTTTGCACCGAATGTGATTATCTCTGGAATGGCTGTTCGGAAAAAATTAAGGATTAAAGATATTTTTGTGCCTACAGATTTTCGGGCTACTGGAACAGTTTCAATTCAAAGAATGAAGTTGCTGAAAGTGGCTGTAAAATCTTTTCGGGAGACGATTGCTTTTGCGGTTAATAGAGAATCGAGCGTAAAGAATCGAGCGTAAAGAATCGAGCGTAACGATAAATACTATCTTCCAAAAAAGAGTACTCAGATAGAAAAATGAATATTGTTTATTTTAACAATACATCTAAAATCCGTTGCTAAAAAATAGTTAGCAACAGATTCTTATCAATTTTTTAATGGAAGGATTAAGTATTTATATACTCAACTTAGGCTTATTAAGCTTCATCAGCTTGTTTTCTCTACTTATAGGTCAACAATTTCAACAAAAAAACAAGTTAACTTTCAGAACTGCCTTTTTCTCTTTATTTGTTGGCGTTCTACTTTTTAGTACAGGCTTTGCAGTAATAAAAACAAGTGGCAAAACCATCATGCTAGGGTTTCTACTTTTAGCCATCTTCTATTTATTTGAAAAAAAGAATAATCCTATCCTACCTATACAAACATCTCAAAGTAATCCTCGTTTCTTAATTATTGGTTTATTATTTGGTGCATTTTTCGTTTTTACTTGGTCCTTTTTAGCAATCGGTCAATTGGATGCTTTTCCTTATCATATACCAAGTGGTACGGAAATCTCCCAAAATGATTATTTAATTAATGTTTTTCGGTCGTATTATTTAGGGGTGACAGGAGAAGAAAATTATTATCATTTTTTTAATACCGTAGATGCTGCTTATCACGGACCAAAACCTTATCATTATTTGGAGATGTGGACAACGGCTGGATTGACTAGCATTTTTGGTGGATTAGCGGCTGAAAAATTCACCTTGCTCACCACTCCACTTTATCATTTAACTGCTTTTGTAGGTATTCTTGCCTTATGGGAAAAATATCAAGCTATTAAATGGTATCATTTAGTATTGAGTGCGGCTTTTTTGTTTTTTGCAGGCTTGCATTTTCAATTTTATGAGCAATGGAAAATACTAAATTTTAGCTTACCCATTTTTACGCATCGGGTAAAAATGTGTACTTACTACCCTTTTATTTTTGCTTTTTTATTGCAATTTGATAAAGAAAGACCACAGCGAGCTATTTTATTATTAATGGGTTTAATTATCGCAACGGTGGTAGTTGCCCCAGCTTTATTAGGTGGCATTGGCTTATTTCTGGTCTATCAATTTTTTGTAGCTAATAATAAATTTAGTGCTTCCAGAATTTGCCCCGATAGCTATCGGGGTGGAAGCACTCTCTGTAATATTTTTTTCAGTATAAACATTAATAAAAAAAACGTACTGAAAACGGCGGGGTATGCAATAGCTACCGCCTTATTCGTTTTCCTATTTTATAAATTTACCGAAACGGGGCAATTTAATATTCGAGCCAATGCAGGTACAAATAGTGTGGTCACTAATCTTTTAATCAGTTTAACCACTACACCGCTTGATAAACTCATTACTTTATTCACTATCTTATTAAAAGAGGCAATTTTGTATTTGCCATTATTGCTCGTTACCGCTTTGCTTTTTAGCAGCGATAGAACGTTGTTTGCCAATCATTTTACGCTTTTTGTTTTGGTCATTGGAATGGTGCTTAGTGGGGCGGCGGTCTATACTTTGCTCAAAGGACAAAAAGATGCTACTCAGCTTTTTTATAATATCGTGAATGCTACGCTTAATTGTCTGTTAATTTGGGCGGTCATTAAATTAATCAGCCAATTGCCTAAAGCTGTACCTTTAGCTCGTATTTCTTGGAAATATTATGGTATTGGTCTGGTACTTTTAGTGCTATTTGTTAAACAGGTTTCCTTTGCTGTAAAGCGAAATATCTATCCAGCTATGACTACCAAAAAATATAGTGATGATTATCTTCAACAAATAAAAGCCTATGTTTTAACAGATGATTCGCCCAATATAGGCGCTGCCATTAAAGGAGGAAAAGACTATAATTCGGGTTTTTCTAAACAAACTGCTGCTTATACCTTAGGCTATTATTTAGCCTACATGGAAAATGGGGCAATTGCTTTGAATATTAGCGATTTTGATATTCCTAATCTAAAATGGGGCGACGAATTAGATAGAGCTTCTAATCTTTTTTGTCGATTTGTGAAAACACAAAACGAGGATAAAACGTTTGTTTCTATTGGTCAGTCACAAGTTGAATTTATTCAGAAATATGAGTTGGATTTTATTATTCTTTCTAAGAATGGGACGCTTCGGGAGGAAGTGGAAACTATTGTGCATGATAGGATTGTTGATGTAGTGTCTGGGGAACGTTTTTTGTTGGTACAATAATTAAAAGAAATCACAAATGAAAGGAACAGCCTATTTATTACAAGCAAAAATTCATTGTGTGGATACGCATGAAAGCTGCAACAGAATATATGCTAAACGAAAATATGCATTTGACTCAAGCTGCGCATAGTGCTGGTTTTTATGATGCTGCTCATTTTAACAAACATTTTAAGGACCTCTTTGGCATCAAACCTTCGCTGGTTTATAATAATAGCTGTATCATACAAGATTCCTAAAGGGAATTCGGTTAATTTTGTGTTTTTATAGAGCGTCAGATAAAAAATTGATAAAAATCCGGGTCGTGTATCAAAACAGTTGATATAGCACGTAGAGTTTTCAGAGACCGGAGAGATAAAGCATTATATAATAGACCTCTGCGAACGCTGCCCTCTCTACGTGCAAACTATAAATCAACCACTTTAAGACACTACCAAAATCCGTTGCTAACTTAATCCGTTGCTAAGTTTTTTTTAGCAGCGGATTAAGTTAGCAACGGATTTGACGGGCTAGACGATAGTTTAAATATTTTCGTAACCTCCCTTTTTTACCTAATCATCTACAATTTCATAAAACTATTATCATGCCCTTAGCACAAGATTTACTAAACGAATTCACCCAAGAAGCAGCCGTCACTAGAAGATATTTAGCGAGTGTTCCTTTTGAGCAAGCAACTTTCCAGCCACACAGAAAATCAGAAACTTTAGGTGGTTTAGCGATTCATCTAGCGGAGATTATTGCTTGGTGGGAATCCTGTATCTTGCATAAAGAATTGGACTTTATTGACTTTAAACCAAAAGATATACAATCAAACGAAGCATTATTGTCTTATTTTGATGAATTAGTAGGAACAACAAAGGCGCTCTTACAAAAGGTCAAAGATGCTGACTTGGAAAAGGGTACTTGGTCGATGCGTTATGGAGAGATGGTGTATTTTACGCTCTCTAAAAAACAAGCACTTAGAATTTATTGCATGAATCACTTGGTACATCATCGGGCACAATTAGGGGTTTATTTACGGTTGTTGGATATTCCTGTTCCTGCAGTTTATGGACCTTCGGCAGATGATGAGAATGTTTTATTGATAGCGCCGTTTTCTAGTTAGATTAAATCGAAAAATAGCTACTTAATTTGCCCCCAACGGATTTATTACCCAACGGATTTTTTTCTTTAGTAATAATTTGATAAAAGATGAAAAAAGTGTTAAAAATAATAGGCATCAGCTTATTACTAATCTTTCTTTTTAAAGGCTTTTTTTATAGACAAACCATCCATTATACGCCCATTAAAGAAAGAAAATCCATTCCTTTAACAAATCAGAAAATAATTACCCTCCTAAAATCAGAAGTAAAAAATAAGCAGCTAAACTTACAAGAAATAGCTAATATTGCTACAAAAATCACGACTAATCAACTTACCTTTACTTTTCAGAAAGCTGCTATTAATCCTAATAAAATAGCAGCAACTGGAAAAGCCACTTGTGTAGGCTATGCCGCATTTTTTAGTGCTGTTGCCAATCATTTAATCAAAGAGGCTAAATTACAAGACCATTATCAAGTCAGACATTTGGTTAGACATCTTGATTTTTTGGGCGTAGATTTACATCAATTTTTCACCCATTCGTTTTATCAAAATCACGATTATAATCAAATTAAAAATATAAAGACAAGAGCGACTATTTATATCGACGCAAGCATAAGTGATTATCTGTGGATTCATGAAGTTAGCAGTAATTAAATTTTAATTATTACTTATATTTGTAAGGACAATTATAACATAACATCTATTCACTTTTGAAAAAAATAAAACTCTATATTGCTACTTCCTTAAATGGAAAAATTGCCAAAGCTGATGGCAGCGTTCATTGGTTAGAAGAAATTCCCAATCCCGATAAATTGGATTATGGGTATGCGGCATTTAATGAAACCATTGACACGACTATTCAAGGGTATAAGACCTATGCGCAAATAATCGGTTGGGATATTCCATTTCCTTATACGGCTACCAAAAATTATGTATTAACTAGGAAAAAAGAGTCGGCAGCTACCAAACATGTTGAATTTATTACTGAAAATCCTATTTCATTTATCAAAAATTTAAAAACAGGAACAGGCAAAGATATTTGGCTCATTGGTGGTGGGCAAATCAATACTTTGTTATTAAATGCTGGACTAATTGATGAAATTTATATTTTTGTTATGCCGATTGTTTTATCGGACGATATTGAGTTATTTGAATTGCTACCAGAAGAAACCGCTTTACAATTAACAGATACTAAAACCTATGATACCGGCGTAGTAGAATTGAGATACACTTTAACAAAAAATGCCTAAGTAAAAAAGAATCTTTGACAATTTTTGCAAAACCTAAAGGTCTAAAATATAAAGATAATTACGGGTTGACTGAAGTCAACCAACCGAAAAAAGTGCAAAATTCTCAAAGGACTGTAAAAAATAAATGATGTCCCTAAAAATAAACAATACGGCAACTGCCGAAATGATGATTAGACAACCCATTGCGGAAGTGTTTGAAGCATTTATTAATCCTGAAATCACTACTAAATTTTGGTTTACCAAAAGTACGGGAAAACTGGAAGTAGGCAAGCAAATAGATTGGATTTGGGAAATGTATAATCTGACTGTTCCTGTATCGGTTAAAGCCATCGAATCAAATCAGCGAATACTTATTGAATGGGGAACAGGGGATAATAAATCAACCGCAGAATGGACTTTTAAGTCTCTAGCTCCTGCTAAAACATTCGTGAAAATCATCAATGCTGACTTGCAAGGAACAGGGGATGAATTAACCAATAAAAGAATAGATTCTACAGGAGGTTTTACCATGGTCCTTGCAGGATTAAAGGCTTGGTTAGAACATGGCATCGAACTCAACCTTATTGGGGATAAATTTCCTAAAGAATTAATGGAATAAAAGACTTTATTTAAAAATGTTATGAAATTAATCCTCCAATGCTTAGGCCTGCTAATAATACTAGCAGGTGTTTCTTTACTTTTTAACCCCGAATTACTTTCTTTGTTTAATTCTTTTTCTGAAGGGCCTTCTGGCAACCAGTTAATCACATAATTAAGCAGTAAATTTCGCAGCCACCCTAGTTTACCTTTCATCATACGGATCACAAACCCAGGAAAAACTGAATAAGTCTCAATATTCGGGATGCCTGTAGATAGATGTGCCGTAAACAATTCATAGTTATTATCTCAATGGAATACTTATTCCGTTATAAATTAAAAAAATAGAGTTGAATCAAACCCTAATGGTATCAATACATAAGTCAAAAGCAGTATCAATAGCTGCTTGTGTCAAAGGTTGTTGGGTATTTTGCATATAAGAAACATAGCCTACAACACCTCCTGTCAAATAACCAATTAATAATTTATTATCAATTTTCTTGACCAACCCAATAGCTTTTCCTTCGGCCAATAAAGCATTGACGGGCGCATAAGTATTTTCTTCTAATTCCTTAGATTTTGCCGTTAAGGCAGGAGAACCTTTACATTGGTCAATGAAAAAATTTTCATCTTGAATAAAATATCGGTACTTAAAAAAAGCATTAAACAAAATCTTGAATTTTTCTAGAAAAGATTGGCTAGGTTTAATATCCGCATATAATTCAATGGCATGTTTTTTCTTTAAGGCTTGATACAGAGAGTTAATTATTTCTTCTTTACTTTCAAAATAGGTGTAAATAGTCCCCATCCCTAGTTTTGCTTTTTTCCCAATTTTTGACATCGTGAGACCAGCCAAGCCTATCTCTGATACTAATATCAAAGTTGCCTGATGAATGCGCTCTATTTTTTGCGGATCTCTTGGTTTCATACTACAAATATGATGGAATATTTATTCCATTAAAAATTTTTCACCTTTTTTAACTTATTTTTCTACTCGAAAATCAATATAGTAATAAGGTAAGTTTCTTTTAGGTTGGTCTTGCTGTGCTAAATCTGTATCAAACAAGCGGTTCAAATTATTCCCTGCTAAATCCTCCAATTCGGCCTTTATCTGGATGCGATATGGATTGGCTTGCCAATGATTCAAGGGGGTGAAAATCCATGTTTTTTCAGCATCTTTTAGGGCAATAGTTCCTTCTACTATCTTTCCTTTTTTAGTGTAAACAGTTAATGATTTGGTAGCCATAGCATGGTCAAGAGCTTCACCAAAAGATATAAGTACAGGTTCTTTGGTATTTCTTTGAGGGGCTATTATAGTCCATTTTTTTGCTGTAGGAGCAATTCTATCGGCTTTTACAACTTCTATTTTTTTAGTATACTCTTCTGCCAAAGAATAGCCATTGGCATCTTTCCAATTTTTAGCAATATGAAGGGTATATTGTTTACCTTCTTCCAAAGGTGCGCCTAATTTTTTATTTCTCAATAAATCTCTTTTCACCCTGCCTGGGTCAAACCATAGCGTCAACCGAGTACGGTCTTCATTCCATAATAAGGGTTTTAAATCTAGAAATGGTGCGGCTATGGTATCTCCATTTGTTTCGATTAATTGCAGATAAGGATAGGCATTTCCATCACTCATGGGTGCAGAAAAATGCAGATACATTTTTAGGGCATTTTCTGGCAATTGTGCTACACTCGGATATATATGCGTGAGTCTAGTTAAAGTATAATTTTTAGGTGGAATTGGCTTAAAGGTAAAATAAGGTACTTTAGGAAATCGCGCTTGATAGGTTAGGTTTTTACTAAAAGGAATGAGTGGGCAAAAGTAAAGGTGCTGATCTTCTTTAGTCCAATTACCCACTATTGGCGGCACGGGATTATCTGGATTTTGGGGAAATAAAAAAACTTGAAGGACCTCTTTTTTAAGGCTATTCATTGGTACATCTGCTAACTGTACACAACCAACATAAGGATGGTTTTCTTCGGTAATAATCGAAAAAGTCTGGGCAGTCAAATTCGTTATAAGTAAATATAGTACGCCGAAAAGACAGCATTTTTTTTTCATTATAAAACCTAATTTTTTCTAAACACTATTTAATTTAAAATCCGTTGCTAAAAAAACAGTAGCAACGGATTAAGTTAGCAACGGATTTTGGTATTCATCGCAAAAGGTTATGACTAAATCTTATAGTTTAAACTACAATGTAGACAACTATAAGGATTAATTTTGTAGCCTATAGCCACCGATTATTCTGTGTAAACAAATCTAAATCACCATTCCCTCGACGTTGCAACATAATAAACTGCTTGTCTGATAATTTAGCCAATTGCTGCACATTTACAAAAGGTAAGTTGATAAAATCAACACCTGCTGTACCAGAACGTTCTGCCACTCTTTCAGTCAAAGAATCATTAAAATTAGCGACTTGGTCAACTGAAATTTTCATCACTGCTCTAGAAGAGTTCGCCATTAATAAATAGGACTTTCCTTCTTTTTCCATTTGAATAATGTCTAAAGGTACATTCCAATTACCTAATTCGGCTACTGTTTGACCCGTTGTATGTTCGCCTGGCTTTAAGTTATTCATCGGGAAAACAACCAAAGGGGTACAAGTATAAGCCGCGACTAAATTGGCTTTTCCATCCATGTTAATTGGCAAAAATGCTTTGATAGGTGCATGTGTTTCATACTTACCATGTGCTGCATGATAAATTTCTAAAGAAGCGTGCATTTGCTCATTCTTAAAAGGAAAAGGAATACTTCTAAAAGTAGAGGCAAACTCTTCGTTGGACAAGCCAGAAACCATCACTTTGCCTTCAAAATAATTTAAATCAGAAATTGCAGATACCCGCATACTATTGCCTCTTCTATCTTTTTTATCGGCATCAATGGCATTCGTAATACCAATTTTTGAGTGACTTACTTCTGTTAAAGGTACATGTTGAATAGTTTCGCCATCTGTCTTTACTAAAACAGGCGTTCCATTGCTATGGTGAACCGCAAAATAAATCATTTTAGAAATTGGGTTGACCGCCATATCTTGGATGGTCACTTGGTCAGCCGTTGTGCCTAATAAAGCAGCGATTTGCTCGTCTACTTTTTTCATACT
>CAZXYA010000277.1:0-11863 GCA_964644655.1 uncultured Saprospiraceae bacterium
ATGAATTAAAATTAAAATGTAAATTAAAATTAAAAAATGTACTAAAAATCAGCACGTTATAATTTTAAGAATGAGCATTTATTTTTTTAGCGTTCCTCAACTTCAACTTCAATAAGAAAAACCAATGATATCCAATAAAACCAAGTTTTGTCTTAGCTTCTTTGAATTTTGTACTTGATTTTGATTTTTATAGAATCAATTGGACTTCTTTAATTGAAAATACTTATTTTTATAAAAAATATCAAAAACATTGACAACCTACGATATACTACCTGACACTACTCGCGTTTGGATTTACCAAGCACAACAAGCTTTTTCTGCTAATCAAATAGCCGAAATTCGCCAACACATCGCCAATTTTACGACGAGTTGGGTAAGCCATAATAATCAACTTCGCGCCTTTGGAGATATTTATCATCAACAATTTATTGTCTTAATGGTCGATGAAAGTTTAGCAGGCGCAAGTGGTTGTTCTATTGATAAATCCGTTCGTTTTATCAAACAAATCGAACAACATTACAACGTTGATTTATTTGATAGAATGACTTTTACGTATAAAGACGGAGAGACGGTCAAAGCCGCTCCAAGAATGGAATTTGCTGCATTATACAAAAGTGGTGAAATTAATAATGAGACCTTAGTTTTTGATAATTTAGTAAAAACTAAAGGTGATTTTGATAAGCATTGGGTGAAGCCTTTGGGGGAGAGTTGGCATAAACGGATGGTATAAGGAAACTTCCGTTCGCTATAATTTTCGTGAAATTTCAGTTCCACTATACTAAAAAATAACCTTCCCTTCCAAAGATAATACATCTTCAAAATAGTGTTCACTCGGATGCGGCAAACCTACCAAATTCAAGATAGTTGGTGTAATATCCAAAACAGTCTGTAATTTATCTACCCGACTGCCAGTCTGTGCTTTGAATAGCGGTGAACTAATAATCAATGGCGCTTTGACGGCATTATCAAAATCGGTATTTATTTGATTGCCTTGAGGTCCCAATTTGATACTTTCCCAGCCCTTTCCCAAAGTAACTATAGAGTTGGCATTGCCTAAGTTTTCTAGACTATTATCTAAAGTGGCAAATGATTTTGTCCCTTCCATTTTAGTTATACCGCCATCCGCTAAAAAAATAATCACGGTATTTTCATACTGCTTGGCTATTTTTAAATAGTCGATTACCTGTCCAATATATTTATCCAATTCATAGACCATAGCTGCATAAATTCCCATTTTTTTAGCTTCATAAGCTTGGGTTTCAGCCGTTAAATTATCCCAACTAGGTATTGCCAAATCATCTATTCCTGTATGTATACCTTTGGCTAGTTGGTTAGCTAATCTTTCTTGATAAATTGCTTGATACCCTTCGTCGTATAGACTTTGAAAATTTTGAATACTACTAGCAGGGGCTTGTAATGGATAATGTGGTGCAGTAAAAGATAGGTAAGCAAAAAAGGGTTTTTGTTGTTGCTTTTTTTTATTGCTTGATAAAAAAGACAATAATTGTCGAGTAAAATATTGCGTAGTATAAAAGTCTTCCGAAATTTCTCGAATATTATTATTGGCTCTAAAAATGGCAGGTAAATATCGTTTATTGCCCAAATGATTACAGCGTTCTTCCATCAAAGCAAAAGATTGGTCAAAGCCTTTTTCAATAGGGGAATCCACTCGATTTTTTCCTAAATTCCATTTGCCACTCATCAATGTTCTATAGCCTACGTCTTTCAATAATTGGCTAATAGTTGCTGCTTCTTTTTGTAGTTCATTGGTCGTTGGTACTAATGCTTGTGAAGTACCTGTCAATAACATCGCCCTTGTTTTGGCATCTTCCTTTGCAGTATGAAAATTGGTGTATAAAATGCCTTCTTTTGCCAATTGGTCAATATTAGGGGTAGGAATTTCTCCTCCATAACAACCAATTTCTGAATAGTCTAGATCATCTGCTAAAATAACTAGGAAATTAGGGCTGTTAGGTGCTAAAGTTGTTTGTTCTTGACAACTTGTAAGTAGTATTAGTAAGTATAAGTAAGTTAAGCCTAAATAGCCGTTCTTTTTTTTCCCACAAAAAAACAACAAACACCTAATCCACAATTTGTCCCGCATTTTAATCGGGAAAGTTTTTCTTGACGAATAAAACTTGATATTGATCATAAAGTTCCTGAAGTTTTTGATGCGTATCGTTTAGTACAATATAACAAAAGTTATTTTTTTAACGTCACTCGGCAGCTCGAAAAGGGAGTTACAGTTGTTTTATATTTCGCCTCGTCACCTGTGGCGACTCGGCGAGGGAATTTTTAAGGGAGAGCAAAGTTTGATTTTTCAATAAAAAATCAAACTTTGCTCTCCCTTAATATCTCTTTTAGTAGCAGCATAGCTGCGCTCGGGGGACACGCTAAAATGATAAGAAATTTAATTTACAGCGTATCTCATCTTTACTTTTATACAAAAATGCCCGTTCTCAAAATAGAAAACGAGCATTTATCGTATTATTATATTCAACTTCCATTTCTATCATAGATAAAATTGGCATTGACATTGAGGTTGAATTTGAAGTTCATCAGTTTTTAACCTCTAATTTTCGCTTCAAGCCATCAATTTCTGTTTGTTGGGTCTTAATCATTTTATTTTGCTCAATCATGTATAAAGTCAATTCCTCTACTTTTTGCAATAGTGTCATGGAGAAAGTATTTAGATTTAAACCATTCGCTTTCATATCTGCACCAGAAGGGACATTTGGTAAATGTTTATTGGTTTGAATGAAATTACTAACTTCTTCAATTTTTGGTAACCCGTAACCCGCTTCAAAAACAAAATCTGCTGGTGTAATTGCCCCTCCATTTACTTTAATCACTCCGCCATTTCCATCTAATTCAATGGTTGTATTTCCTTTGCCATCTTTAATCATTAATTCTCCATCAGAAACCCCACCACCGAGCATTAAAGAACCTTCTTTTCCATTGGCATGAATCGTTAAACTACCAGCCCCATTATAAGCTTTGATTTGGGCATCATGACCTTCTAATTCTACTCTAGTTTTGCCATTAGAGGTTTTTAAAAATATATCGCCATCATGTGCATCTCCACCTAATGAAAGATTACCTGTACCACCACTCAAATGCACATTGGCTTTCCCTTCACCATCATTCAATTTTAATTCTCCATTATAACCAGCGCCACCTGCGGTAATATTAGCATCTCCACCATCAATATGAATCGTTTGTTTTCCTCTATGATCTTTTAAACCAATATCTCCTTGTGCGCCACCGCCACCCAGATTAATATTTCCACCACCTCCATCTAAATGCATCGTTTGATAGCCTTCTGCATTTCTTAAACCAATATCACCCTGCGCGCCTGCACCCCCCATATTTAAATTAGCACTACCTCCGTCTAAATGAATCGTTTGTTTACCTGCTGTATTTTTTAGTGCAATATCTCCTTCTGCACCAGCCCCTCCAATCTCTATATTCGCTCTACCACCATCTATTTTCACCGTTTGCTGCCCGGCTGTATTTTTTAAGTGAATATCCCCTTGTTGACCATTTCCACCTATGGTTAAGTTGGCATCGTTCCCATCAATGTGAATTGTATTTTTTCCTGTATTGTCTCTCATTGCAATGTCTCCTCCATGTCCACCACCCCCTAAAGCTAGGTTACCAGAAGCACCATTAAGAATAATAGATGTGTGATTAGCAGCATCTTGTAATTCAATTTTCTTAAAATTGTCAGCCATAATTTTAAATTTCTGATTGTTGGTTATTAGAATAAATGTTAGTATTAGTATACGATAAAAAGAAATAATTGTTGGCTAAATGCACAACGTGCGCAAATTACAGTAAATCAATTAATAATTATCCGTATTTTATTTTATATTTTTAATTTGAATTAATTAATTTTTTATACAATAAAAGATAAAACCACCTTACTACAGTATAACAAGAGTTTATTTAGGTTTTCCTCGCTCCCTTCGCAAGCTCGGAAAGGGATATTAAGGGTGATCAAATTGATGTTTTTCGTTGAAAAACATCAATTTGATCACCCTTAAAAATCCCCTAAGAGTAGCAGCATAGCTGCGCTCGGGGGGCACGTTAGAATTATAAAAGACTTTTGTTACACTATACTACTCTACCCTACTAAAAATGACTGTTACCGTCCTTCGCTGCTACCGACTACAATTTCCCTTCGGCGGTACAAATTTCGCAGCTTGGACGAGAGAGGGAGCTTGAGGATGAAACGGTTTCTTTTCTTTTTAGGAACAATATCCTATATTTGATTTTCGGTAGCGCCAAGTTCTACTCGGTGTAGCTTTCTATTTTTTCATTGACCCCAAGCGGAGCTTGGCACTATAATACAACGATGTTAAGGAAAACAACCATAAAAAAAATAAATAACTGGATAACAGAGGGCTTTGAAAAACGCAACGAAGCAGCTTCTAAAGAATGTTGTGATTACTTTTTAAAAGCATGGGATGCCTTGCATGAACATGTCCCTAAATCCTACCGTGATTTTAGTTTAGTTGTGGAAAAATATAATCAAGAGGAAACGGATTATGATTGGGGTGGTTGGATATGGGAAGTAGGGGAAGCATTGGGAGATGCAGGTAAACATCATCCAGAATGCTTAACACATCGGATCACCTTTATAGAAGCATTTAAAACTCGTTTCCCAGAAACGGCTGATGAAGAATTAATGGAATACCTGCAACGAACCTTAATTAGAACCAATTTTTTAGTAGGAAATGAGGAAGCAGGGGAACAGGCAGTTAAAGATTTTTATGAAAAAATAGATTATTCTGTTTGGGGGTATATTGAGTGGGGCGATGCATTGATTAAACGAGTTGCAACACCTTCCAAAGCTATTTATGAAAAAGCATTACATATTTATGAAAAAGGATTAGGATTGGATGACGATGAAGAATTTTTGGATATTTTGAAAAATCGAATTGCTCGTATTCGGCAAAAGATTTAATAACTGAGGTGTTACGCACTTAGAGCATGTTTAAAATTCCATCAATTGGCTACAAGTGGCAAATTTCATCTTGTAGGTCGTTAAAAATTTTGACCAGCCAAAAGGATGCTAAAATTTTTTGCCTACTACAAAATAAAATTTGCTCCCTTTCGCTCAATCATGAAAATTTATACATGCTCTTAGTAGTTAGTCAAGATTGGTAGGATCGATCAAAAGTTTTCTTTATTAGTCTATTTTTTACGACTTTACAAGATTTTGCTTATACTTGCCCTAAGAAACTACACAAAAATAATATTGAAGCAGTCCATAATTAAATATCTAAGCCTCTTTAGTCTGTTTTTGCTTGCGCAGAACTTAATGGCTATTCCAATTGATTCTCTCCCAATTATCCCTTTATCAGATACCTTAACTTTTAAAAAATTACTACCCTATCAAATTGGTTTTTTAGAGAATAATGAAAATAAAATAGTTTTAGCTGAACTTAAGCATCAATCTTTTAATGCATTACCAAATAAACCTAGTTTAGATATTGCCCAACAAGATGCTAACTTTTGGGCAGTTATTCAGCTAACTAATATAACAAAGAATAAGCAAATTTGGTGGCTTGAAGTTCCAGGAAATTATGTTGATGCTTGGATTATTAGAGCAAATGGAAATATAGATACTGCAATAACAGGAAACTTGTTAAAACAAATTCAGAAAACAATTCCAGGCAAGTTTAGAAATTTCAATTATATTCCTCTTACCCTTAGAACTAATGAAAAAATTATAGTTCAATTAAACATCAAAACTAGCACTTTCTTTCCTATTTATCATAATGCTTTCAGTATAGGTAAGCCACTTTATTTTGAAAATTTTCAAAACGAACGATTAAGTAAGAATGGATTTTATAATGGACTTTATAGTGCCATTATGTTTATGTTTTGTTTGTATTGTCTAGGTTATTTTATACTCACCAAAGAAACTTTTGCGTTATGGGCCTCCCTTTATGGATTAGCGATAATTGGGTATTTTTATCAATTTGATTCTACTTGGTATCGCTTAGGCTTAAATCCAATTCTAGTCCAATATATAGGGACCTCTTTAATGAATTTTGCGCTTTTATTTAATTTTTTATTGATTAGAAAGTACTTAGACCTAGGCGTCTTATTCCCCTTTTGGAATAAGGTCTTCTCCTGGTTAATTTATGCTTCTTTGGCCTTTATCCTTCTTCATTTACTCTTTTATTATATTAGTCAACACTACTTATTATATCTAGCCATTATCCTAATTGTTCATAGCCTCTTTTATATTCCGCTGTTAATTGTTGCCGTCAAAGATTTAAGCAGTCAACAATCAACCAATATCATTTTTTCGGTTGGTCTAATTTTCTCTCATGTCTTATTACTTTATAATAATGCACAACTAGCTAATCTGAGTAATGATTTATTAAAAATTGGGGTTAGTATTTATATTCTGACACTTTTTATTAGCCTAAGTATTAGAGCAGCCAACAACCAAAAACAAAAAATTAAAGCAGAAAAAGAAAGAATCATCGATGGGTTAAAATTAGCAGAACTACAAAAACTGGATCAATTAAAAACTAATTTCTTTACCAATATTTCACATGAATTACGAACTCCTTTAACTTTAATTCTAGGACCTATTAGTTCCATTTTGAAAAATGGTCAATTAGACGCAAGAAATGTTAATTTACTAAAAAAGGCCCAAGAGAGCGGTGAAGATTTATTAAAATTAATAACGACTCTTTTAGATTTTTCTAAACTAGAAGCCGCAAAAATAGAATTGGAAGAAAAGCCTATCTCTGTATTTACTTTAACTAGAAGAATAGCCACTACTTTTGAAGCTTATGCTAATTCAAAAAACATCCAATATACTTTTGTTTATCAGGCAGAAAAGGATTTGATGCTTGAACTCGATAAGGATAAAGTAAGGGTTATTTTGAATAATTTGCTCTCCAATTCACTAAAGTTTACTTCAAATGGGGGAAGGGTTATTTTTAAGGTAGAGGACACAGGGCGTACACTTGAATGCACCATAGCTGATTCAGGAATAGGTATTCACCCACAAGATAGGAATCATATCTTTGATAGGTTCTATCAATCCAATCAACCCAATGCACTAGTAAAAGGAGGAACAGGTATTGGTTTAGCTTTAAGTAAAGAATTTGCGCTATTAATGAAAGGAGATATTTTCGTTAAAAGTCAATTAACCAAAGGAAGTACTTTTATTTTAGCCATTCCTCGAAAAGAAGTCTTTGGCATTTCTACCTGTACAAATGAAATATCAGTACAAAAAAGCATGCTTAATCCCCCTATTCTCGAAGAAACAAACAAGCTAATCAAAAAAACGCATCAATTATTAATAGTAGAAGATAATGCTAATCTTACTCATTATTTGACCACTATTTTGTCTCCATCTTTCGATATTCAAACCGCAACAAATGGGCGAATTGCTTTAAGTATTTTAAAAGCTGGTTTAACTAAAAAGAAACCTTCATTACCTGATTTAATTCTTTCTGATATAATGATGCCAGAAATGGATGGCTTTCAATTATTGAAAATACTAAAAGCAGATACTTCTTTTAATCATATACCAGTCATCATGTTGACTGCAAGAGTAGATAAAAAAGATAAATTGAAAGCTTTGACCATTGGCGTAGATGACTATTTGCTCAAACCTTTTGAAGGAGAAGAATTACTAATTCGGATTAATAATTTGTTAAGTAATGCAAAACAAAGGCAAGAAATACTTTCTGAAGAGAGGAAAATGGCACAGCCAGTAATTTCGAAAGAAGTAGCTCTTTGGTTAAAATCGGTAGAAGCCTTGGTAAAAGAAAACATTTCTAACAATATTTTTTCAATCCCTTTTATGGCTAATGAATTAGCCATGACCGAACGAAGCTTACAACGAAAACTAAAAAAAGTAGTCGGATTAACTCCTAAACAATACATCCAAGAAATGCGATTAAATAAGGCCCGTCAACTATTAGAAGAAAGACAATATAGCACCATTGCAAAAGTCGCTTATGCTGTTGGATTTTCGGATGCAAAGACTTTTAGTCAACGTTTTAAACAACGATATGGGAAATTACCTTCTACTTATTTTTAAAAAATTGGTAAACTCCCTCTTTTTTGTCGGATTTAGGCACTTAATAGGTGATTTTGTCGGAATCACCTACCTTTTTGTCGGATTTAATACCTCTTATACGCTTACATTTGCATCAATAAAAATAATTAAACACTCTTCTTATACTTAAAGAATTACCACTCTCTTAATTAAAAAATAGCTCTCTTAAAAAAATCAAGAATGGATATTATAAAGTTAGCTTGAATAAAATTCGGTAAGCACTTAAACCATCCATTGCCTTTCTACAACATTTAATTGCAAGATATTTAAATCACCTTGTATTACAATAACAATAATGTTGCGTTTCGTAATATAGAAGCAGTTATTTAATACAGAATCATTAAACACTCAATAGAGCAAAAAAAGAATTAGAAGCCTAACTTCTATAAGTATAGGAATAGGTAGTTATTTTTTCAAACATCAGTCATCTCACAAGATAACTGACAAAACATTTTTAATCAACCTCAAAAATTATGAAAAAACTAATTTGTAGTCTTTGCTTTTCTTTAATCACGCTTACGATAGCGTTAGCACAAGCTGGTTTAGCGGAACATAATAGAGTTCGCGCAGAAGCTGGAGAAATTGAATTTACCACTATTCAACTTCAGCCTACTTATGATAAAAACGGCAATCAAAATGGTCTCAAACAGGTGAAGGTGACTTTAAAGGAAGTTCCTTCCCCCCTAGTTTGGGATACTAATTTAGCCAAAGGAGCGCAAACTTGGGCAGAAGTCATAAAAAATGGAAATATCAGACATGACCCCAAGGGTGGTTGGGAAAATATTTATGCTGGTTCTCCCAATACAGTTGATGGGGTAAAAGCTTGGGAAACGGAAAAGCAAGCCTTTAATGGTGCTGGTGGCTATAATGGCTGCGATTATTATAAAGATAGACAAGTTTATAATACCTGTGGACATTATAAAAATATTATCGACCCAACTTTAAAAAAAGTTGGTTGTGCGGTGGCAGGTGATAAAGTTGTTTGTAAGTACAGTAATTAATCATCTCTTTATTAGTATTCTAAGACCCCAAAAAAGGAGGCTGCCAAGTTGCAGCCTCTATTTTTATTTCAATTAGATTGAATATGACCTCAAAAGATTTTTTCTTAGAAAAGCTCGAAACCATTATAGAACAAGCATTAACCAATCAGGATTTAGATAATCAATACTTAGCGCATGAAATGGGTATAAGTGAACGACAATTATATAGAAAAGTAAAAGAGACGGCTGGGGTATCTCCTAACCAGTTTATTAGAAGTTATCGATTGAAAAAAGCGATGGCATTGATTGAAAGTAAAAGGTACAGCACCGTACAAGAAATAGCGGCAAAAGTCGGTTATCAAAACCTTTACTATTTTAGCAAAGTCTTCTTAGTGGAATTTGGAGAAAGCCCAATGCAGGTATTAAAACGCTTAAATTTGAGATAAAATACCCTTTTTAGAGTAGATTTGGCAGATATGGAATAAAAATAATTCAGCAATTAAGCTAAAAATGGCTTAACTTTGTTCCCAGATTAAACAGAGAAACACTAACTACTACAACTCTCTTATTTACTTCATTCACCGATTTTATTACACTTACCCGATTTAAGTACATTCCCTCACGCTTAAACATCACACTATTTAACCTTAAAATATTTGTTGGTATAAGACAAGCATAACTTGCTATTAAGTTAGCTATGTCTTTTCTATAACTTACATCATCACAAACAAAAATTATAGTAGGTAAGGTTAATTTAGCTACTATCTATTTAAACAACAATTTAGCAACCATGAAATTAATTAGACTTTCCTTTTTATTGATGTGCTGTTTTCTCGCAGTACCCTTTTTAGTCAATGCACAAATATCTGCTCATTTTACTTGTCCTGCTGGTAATACCGCGCAAACATTTAATGCTACTGGTGCATTACAAACTTTTACGGTGCCTGCGGGTGTTACGGAGTTGACCATATATAGTGCAGGCGCTACTGGGGGTGGTCATGTACAGGTAGGAAGTTCCCCTGGTGTTGATGGAGGAGCAGGAGCGGTCATTGGTGCCAAATTTCCTGTGACACCAGGTCAATCATTGACCCTTTTAGTCGGAGGAAAAGGAGGCCAAGGCTCTGCTGGTTCGGGAGCTGCTCCAGATATAGGTCCTGGAGGTGGTGGTGGAACTTTTGTTTTTCAGGGAAGCGTCTCCGCTGCAAATTTATTAATGGTGGCTCATGGAGGTGGTGGTGGACCAGGTTCGAATGGACAGACAAGTGTTGCAGGAACGGGTGATTTTAGTGATGGAGGTAATCCAGGTGCTGGAGGAACTGTCGGCGGCGGTGGTGGTGGATTAACGGGCGATGGTACATCCGCAGGAAATGCAAATGATGGTGCTGGAGGAAGAGCCATTATTGGTGCAGGTAATGGTGCTGGCGGGACTGGAAATAGTGGTGGTGATGGTGGCTATGGTGGTGGTGGCGAAGGCGGTGGTGGTGATCTTCAAGGAGCGAGTGGCGGCGGTGGCGGTGGCTATATGGGAGGTACTGGAGGTTTTGTTCCTGCTCTTGCAGCTACTGATCATTCTACTGGAGGACAGAGTTTTTTAAAAACAGGCATTACGCAATTAGATTTTCAGGTTGCTGGCAACGCTCCAACAAGTGGATCATTTACCGGAGTTGATGGGCAGGTATTAATGTGTTACAAAATCCCTGACCCAGTACCTACTATGTCTCAATGGGGTTTAATAATCTTCGGCTTATTGGTCTTAAATCTAGGACTTGTATTTATCTATAAGCGAGAAATGATTTAAATTTTAATACAAAAAAATTATTAAGACGACAAAAAATAACAATAATGAAATTAATTAGACTTTCCTTTTTATTGATGTGCTGTTTTTTAATGAGCACTTTTCAGGCAAATGCCCAATGTGGTATTTCTAATTTAACGATCTCTGCTACCACCTGCGACAATGTGATGGTTGCTGCTGGTGTTACAACTCAAGACGTAACTTATTGCGGTACTTTTACAGCTGCTAGTACTAGTGGAAATTATTCAGTTCAAATCACAGATGCACTTGCCAATCCTTTAGGAACTCAAACATTTACATCCGCAACAGATGGAACAGTATCTTTCTGTATCACTTTTTCATTCCTTAGTGATTTACCTAGAGATTTTAGCGTTTTTGATACAAACGATATGGTTTGTGGAGAAGATATTTTAGGGCCTATACCAAGTCCATGCCCTGCATCTCCTGCTTGTGATTTAACAGGTTTAAGCATCTCTAGAGTTTGCTGCGATGGCAATGGTGGTCTTAGGGTAGCTGGAAATTTCACAGCTGCAAATGGAAGTAGTAATTATAGATTAGTTATTAATGGTATTGCTGCAGGAGGTGGTTTTCCTGCACAACAAACGGCAGATATTCAAAATGCTGGATTGAATGGTGTCGTTAATTTTGATGTAACTATACCTACTTTTAATTTTGGTGATGTGGCAGGTGGAATTTTCATTCAAGATAATTTATTCGGTACATGTACCTCTAATACTATTAATGGGCTTTTACCTGCCAATGCAGGTGCTTGTACTTCTTGTACTCCAGCAGTTGCCCAAGCCCCCATTCCAACAATGTCTCAATGGGGCTTACTTATTTTCGGCTTATTAGTCTTAAATCTAGGCGTTATTTTCTTGTATAGAAAACAATCACAATTTATCAAATAATATCCCCATGATTGAGAACTATTGAGGTGAGGATCTAGTGGTCTAGGAATTAAATAAATACCAGCTTAATTTGAAGAGTTAT
>CAZXYA010000278.1:0-11795 GCA_964644655.1 uncultured Saprospiraceae bacterium
TTCCTGATTTTTATCTCGATTATTATGGCTCACCCTAATTTGGGGATGAGCGAACTCTTTAGATATGAGTAAAGAACTAAAACAAAAAATAATGGGTATATTGATTGTCCCACTTGGACTAATAATTATTGGGATTCCATTTTCCTTGCTGATTGGGTGGAATATACTCACCCTACTTCTTTTTTGGTTTGTATTAGTACCAATATTATCTTGTTATTTACCGACAATTATTTCAAATAAAAACACTTATCTATTTGAATCGGCTACAGGTCTGTTGCTCTTTTACGCTTTGATGGTATTTATGATTTATGACCACTATAAAACAGACTATTTTCAAGTCATGATTTTTAGTGGGGTGATAAATTTAATTATAGTAGCTTTTGTGGCGAAAGTTAGAAGAATCAATGCAGCTATGGAGAATGCCGTTTAGAGCATAAAGGATTTGCTTATAAAAAATTCTATACGAGACGTTCCTAACAAGTTTTGCCGTATCTCCGATGAATCGGAGTAAACTAAACGGCAAAATTTGTAAAAAGGGTTTTTGATTTTATTGGGCTCGATGCCCAATGAAATCAAGGTTTTCAGAGGTATTTCATTTTTATAAGAAAGCCCTTTTAGAGCATATAAAAACATTGACTACTGACTAAGTCTACTGAAAAATTATTTAAGAAAAAACGTTTTTTACAAAAAAAATCAATTTCTTTGTAAATAATTTAATGGTATTAAATTATTTAATAGCAAATATGAATTTAAGTAAAATAAGAAGAGCGGAAGATATTGAAAATTTTAAAACGACGGTCTTGGATACTGCCATACTTTTGATGAAAGAAAAAAAAGATTGGGGCGGCGTATCTGTTAATAAGATTGCTAAAATAATGCGGTATACCCCACCTAATATTTATCATTATTTTAAAAATAAAGATGATATTTTATTTCAATTATGTCAAAGAGGTTCTACCATAATAGGAACCAAACTAAGGGCTATTGATAATAAAACCTTTGAAAGCAATGAAGAAAAGCTATACCAAATGGGTTTACAATTCTGGAATTTTTCTGTTGAACAAGAAGAGTTGTATAATTTGATGTTTCATGTTCGGCAAAAGAAATTAGAGCTTGACCTAATTTTAGCAAATATTGAAATGCTAAAAAATACTATTAAATCCATTAATCCAGCTATCCAAACTGATGAAGAAGCTTTCCAAATATATCAAGGATTTCATAGCCTAATTCACGGTTTCATTTCCATAAAAATAAATAATCGAATTCCTATCGGTGACCACATTTCCTACCAACAACTTTTTGAAAAATCTTTAAGAAAATACGTCAATCAAATTTGATTTTTTAAAATTTCTATTTAATAGTATTAAATTTTTTAGGAGAATTCATGATTATTACTATCTTTGCTAAGGTATTTAATATTATTAAATAATTTATTACTGATAAATTTCAATTAAATTCCAAGGAATAAATAATACATCAAAATGAAAAAAATAACCTATACAGATGTAAAAGCTTATGACCCACCAGGTCATAATGGCAGAATAATGGATGGGTTTGCCAATTTAATCGGTTCTATCATGGGCCCTGGAGAAGTTGACCTCTACTTAAAAGATTTGGTTTCGCATGTAGCAAGTAATGCATCTGGCTGTCGATACTGCCAAGCACATACGATTGGGTCAGCTATTAAAAGTGGGGTTTCTGAAGAACAATTAAAGGAGGTTTGGAATTTTGAAAATAGTGAACATTTTAATGAAAAAGAAAAAGCTGCATTGCGATTTGGATTTGCTGCTGGGTCGGTTCCTAATGCGGTAACACCTCAACATTTCGAAGATTTAAAAAAGCATTTTTCAGAAACACAAATTATAGAATTGGGAGGTGTGGTTTCCATCTTCGGATTTTTAAATCGATGGAATGATTCCTTCGGTACCCCTTTGGAAGACCATGCAGCAGCTAAGGCAGAAAAATATTTAGGAAAGAGTGGTTGGACAATTGGACAACATGGAAAATAGGAGTCAGATGTGAGGTGTCAGGCATCAGAACGAAAGCCTCTGACCCCTCACACCTGACTCCTGACCCCTCGATTAAATAATCAATAAATAAATAAAAAAATGGGAAATATTTGGTGGTGGAATTGCCCCTATTATTTCAGGGACTATAGCTGAAAGTTATGGCATTTCTAGTATCCCTTATGTGGCGCTAGTAGGCTTAATTTGGGCGGCTGATTGTTGTCTGTTTTTAAATGAGACTGCTCCAGTAAAATTGAAAAATAAATAAATTATAAAAATCCGTTGCTAACTTAATCCGTTGCTAATTATTGTTTTAGCAATACGATTTGTCCAAAGACCCTTTGGAACAAAATAACATTGCACAAAACCATCTAGAAATCGTAGCTAATTTGACAAAATTAATCAAAGATTTTCCCAGAGGATAACGGGTGGAAATACCAATGGAGCAAAAAAGAGTAGACCCCGATTTTTTTGGTGGAAAAGAAGACCGAGCACCTTGGGGTGGTTTAGAGGGTAGAAATATACCTAAGGCAGTAGCAGCAATAACAAAGAAGGAGACAACTCCTCAAAATCAAGTAAGGAAAAAAGATGAGACTTCGATTCCAATTTTCTATGCAGGACTCCTAGCATTATTGATAGGAATCGTTGGATGGAGTTTGAGTAAAAGACAATAAATAACCAAAATATATAATATAATACACTAAAAAGGTATAGCTAATTATACTGACCTGATAGAGGATAATATACTCTAAACAGCGTTAGAATGCGCCTATTGTAAAATGGGCGCATTTTTTAATAAATTTCGGAATTAAGAAAATTCATTTGCATGAATATGTGAACGTAAAAATCCTAGAATAAAATTACCCACGAATTAAACTAATATATTAAAGCAAGGTTTTATTTCTAAATTTCTATATCAGGCATCACAAAGCAAGTCAAAATATGAGTCAACAACAAAAAACACTCTGGAAACCTAAAACATCCTTTATCAATAATTCCAACCTCAAGCAATTTGAGCAATGGTTACAAAACGAAAAAGGGTTAAGTTTTGATAATTACGAAGAACTTTGGCAATGGTCTATTGACCAAATAGAAGACTTTTGGGAGTCAATCGCTCAATATTTTGGCGTCATCTTTCATGTCCCTTATCAACAAGTATTAGATACAAGAGTGATGCCTGGGGCAAAATGGTTTGAGGGAGCAACTTTGAATTATGCAGAACATATTTTTCGCCAACAAACCACTCAACGACCTGCTTTAATTTTTCAAAATGAATTGGAAAAAAGGAGGGTTAGTTGGGAAGAATTGAGTGAGCAGGTCAAAGCCATCCAACAGTTTTTACAACAACAAGGGATTCAAAAAGGCGATTGTGTAGCAGGGTATCTACCCAATATTCCAGAAGCAGTTGCTTGTTTTCTTGCCGTTAATTCTTTAGGGGCAGTTTGGACTTGTTGCTCTCCTGATTTTGGCGAACCTACGGTTATCGAACGCTTTTCGCAAATTCAGCCTAAATTACTTCTTGCAGTTGATGGGTATAATTATAACGGGAAAGGGTTTAGCCGTTTGGATGCCATTCATAATATCCGCAAAGCGATTCCAAGTATTGAGCAAACTTTATTTATTCCTTATTTAGATAAGACGGCTACTTTAGAAAATAATGTAACTTGGGCGGCTGTTCTGAATGGCGTTGATGTTAATAAAGCAATTGAATTTACATCCGTCTCTTTTAGTCACCCTATTTGGGTTTTGTACTCTTCAGGGACAACAGGCAAGCCAAAAGCCATTACGCATTCTCATGGAGGTTGCCTCTTAGAGCAATATAAATACGGCGCTTTCCATAATGATATTAAAGCAGGAGAACATTTCTTTTGGTTCTCTACCACAGGTTGGATGATGTGGAATTTACTACAATCAACGATGTTATTGGGGGCTGTTCCAGTATTATTTGATGGTAGTCCTGCGTACCCTGATATGATGACTTTATGGAAAATGGCAGCCAATTTGCCCATTCATCATTTTGGAGTTAGTGCGCCTTTTTTAACCGCTTGCATGAAAGCGGATTTACGCATCAAAGAGGAGGTAGATTTATCTGCTTTGAGGTCAATAGGTTCTACAGGTGCGCCGCTACCCGCAGAAGTATTTGAATGGATTTATCAAGCTGTTAAAAAAGAAGTTTGGTTATGTTCTATGAGTGGTGGAACAGATGTTTGTACTGCTTTTGTAGGTGGAAATCCATACTTGCCAGTTTACAAAGGATTTATTCAATCTCGAAGTTTAGGGGCAGCGCTATTTGGTTATGATGAAGACGGAAATAGGGTAGTGGGGTCTCTTGGAGAAATGGTCATCGAACAACCTATGCCTAGTATGCCTATTTATTTTTGGAATGACCCAAATATGGAACGTTACCAAAGTAGTTATTTCCAAGAATACGCTGGTAAATGGCGGCATGGCGATTGGATAAATATTCACAGCAATGGTTCATTAGTCATTCAAGGTCGTTCGGATGCAACGCTAAATCGAAATGGTATTCGAATCGGCACCGCAGAAATTTATGGTGTATTAGACAAAATATCAGCCCTAAAAGATAGTTTAATTTTAAATTTAGAGCAAGAAAATGGGGAAGATATTATGCCTTTATTTCTAGTCCTTAATGAAGGATATGAATTCTCAGAAAGCTTAGTGAAGACCATTAAAAAAGAACTAAGAACGAAGTGTTCTCCCCGTCATGTGCCCAATAAATTCTTGACCGTTAAAGATATTCCTTATACGTTAAGTGGCAAAAAAATGGAAGTGCCTGTTAAGAAATTATTGATAGGCAGAACTACATCTGAAAACCTGAATCGGGATGCAATTAGAAATCCAATGGCTATGGATTATTTTGTGGAGCTGATAGAGACATTTGCCAAACGATGAATGATGAACGATGAACTATAAACGATGAATTGTTGAAAATGAAATGTACTAATAATCTTTCAGTCAAGTATTAATACTTTTTACCTGACGTTAGCTAGCACGAATTCATCGTTCATCATTTCATTGCTTTCCAAGTGCCTCACTAATCCCATTAGCCGCCTCCTGTAAATGCGGCAAAAATTTATCAATCAAATCTTCCTTACTTACTCTATGGGTATTGCTACTTATATGTATAGCATATTTCACTTTCCCACCCTTGGAATAAATAGGAACAGCAATTGCCCTAACTCCTGCCTCTAGTTCTTGGTCAATCAAAGAATAACCTTGCTCTTTCACTCGTACCAATTCTGCTTTTAAGCGGTCCTTATTGGTGATAGTATTAATGGTATATTGTTTATAGTCGAAATTATCTAATAGTTGGTCTTGCAAAGATTCATTCATAGCTAAGATAACTCTCCCAACAGCTGTCACATGCGTAGGTAAGCGAGAACCCACACCTATAGATACGGTCATGATTCTAGATACTTGTTGTCGGACTAAAATGACGACATCATTACCATCAACAGTAACGACAGAGCAAGTTTCATTAACCGCCTTAGATAAATCTATTAAAAAGGGTTTGGCTATTTCTTTAATATCCAATGAGGATAAGTAGTTATACCCTAGATTTAACACCTTAGGCGTCAATTCAAAAAATTTCCCATCCGTTTTTACATACCCCAAATGCGCATAAGTTAATAGAAAGCGTCTAGCAGCAGCCCTACTTAAATTGGTAACTTTTGCCACTTCGGTTAAAGTCATCACTTGCCTTTCACTAGAAAATGCCATTAATACTCGCAATCCTTTCTCTAAAGATTGGACGTAATCTGTCTTTTTTATCTCTGTTATCATGAAAAGTTTATTATTCGCACAAATATATATGTTTAATAGGTATTTTTGCAAAAAAAAGTTGTTTTTTTTAAAAAAAATAAGAATATAGTTTTGTATATAAGAAAGATGATTATATTTACGTACAAAATTGAACTTATGTTCATATATCGAACAAATTGAAAAACTGGCGTTAGCAATCAGGCATCAGGCATCAGAAAAAAGTAATTTGTAATCGCCAAATTTGGCAGTTTCATAAACTCTGACACCTGACTCCTAATACCTAACTCCTAATAATTAATGATTCATTTAAAATAAAACGTATGAAAAATTTCAACTTAAAGAAATTTTGCTTAGGTGCATTTTTAATGCTTATTAGCCTTAGCATCTTTGCTCAAAGTACGGTATCTGGAAAGATTACCGATGCCGAAACAGGAGAAGGCCTGATTGGGGCGAATGTCCTTATTACTGGAACATCGATAGGTACTACCACAGATTTAGATGGTAATTATACTTTAACAAGCGACCGTGCTTTGCCTTGGACAATCGAGGTTTCTTATACTGGTTATACCAATCAGGAACTTCAAGTTACAGCAGCAGGCACACAAGATTTTGCTTTATCAGCTGGACTTAACTTCAACCAAGAAGTCGTTATTTCTGCCTCTCGTAAACAAGAAAAAGCAGTAGATGCACCTGCCTCTATTTCTGTCTTATCTGCTGAGAAAATGTCCGTAGTGGCAGATGGGGGAAACATTGTAAATGGATTAAAAAATACTGTAGGGGTTTCCATAGTGGACCAAGGTATTGATAGGTCATCTATAACTTTGCGTGGGTCAGCAATCGTCAATCAAGGTAGAGTTCAAGTTTATAGAGATTACCGTCCTATGACGCAGTTAGCAGACCTTAACTTTGAATCTCAATTGACGCCTGTTTCTAATATAGATGTTAAACAAGTAGAAGTACTTCGTGGACCTGCTGGTGCTTTATATGGCCCTAGTGTAAATGCAGGAGTTGTGCACTTTTTGACGATGGACCCTTGGGACAAAGATGGTACGACGGTTTCTGTTACTGCCGGAGAACAAAGTTTACTAAAATTTGATGTTAGACATGCGGGTGCCATTAGCGAGAAATTTGGCTATAAAATTTTATTAGGTGGTATGAGTGCAGATGATTTTCAGTTGGAAGAAAGTCTTGCAGCAGAGGTCGCAGCTGGAAACGGCGGCGGCGGATGGGGTGGACAACCTGGCATGACAGGAAGAGGTGCGCTGGAAGGGGCTACTTTAACTCATGGAGGCAATATGATTCAAGATGTAGGAAATAGATATGGGCAGGCTGCCCTATATTTCAAACCGTCTGAAGATGTCTCCATTGTTGGTACTTTTGATTATGGACAGTATAAAGGAAATAGAAGAAATGTACAGGGTGATTTTTATAATAAACAAACCAGCAACAATTTTCAGATTCGGGCACAGTTAGGAGATTTATTTGTTGCGGCTAATAGATTTGTCAATTTGGGTAGTAATGATGAATCTGATTTGGATAAAAATCCAAGTTGGAATGCCAATTATGCCAATGGAACGATAGCTGCCAACGGTAAAATTGTAGAAAGTAAGTATGAATTACAGTATCCATTTAGTGTAGGTCCATTAGACTTAACAGTAGGTGGAGATTACCTAAGTGTAGCACCAGAAGATAATTTTAGAACAGGTGGAAGACAGGCGAATCAAGACTACATTATTTTTGGAGGATATTTACAGGCGAAATATAATATTACGCCCCAATTAGTTTTGAACGCAGTAGCTAGATATGACAACTTCGATGCTTTTGACCAAACTGCCATTTCTCCTAGAGCTGCTTTGATTTATAAGCCAAACCCTTCTAGTCAGATAAGAGTCTCTTATAATAGGTCTTTCTCTTCTATGGGCTTTACTAGAACTTTCTTAGATTTCCAAGGTCCGCAACTTCCTTTTGGTGCACAATTACAGTTTGTGGGTGGAGCTACAGGATTTGGCTTTACGAATCCTATTGTAGCTGGAATGCCATTTGCGCAAGGATTGAACGGCACCTCTTTAGCAGGGGACGTCATTCCATTAGAAGGATTTTTTGGCCCTGGTCCTTTAGCTGGTGCTTTAAACGGTGCTTTAGGTGCGGACGGGGTTGCCGCCCTTCAAGCAGCAGCAGCAGGTCAAACTACGGCAGCAACTTATGCAACATTTAGAGATGGGTTGCCTGTCCAAACTTTAGCTGGCTATGGAACTTCTTCTGCCGCATTACCGGCAACGAATACTTTTGAAATTGGTTATAAAGGAACTATTGGAGACAACCTTGCCGTACAGATAGATATTTATAATAACAGAATCGAGGACTTTGAATCTAATGCGACACCTATTACTCCATTCATTCAAGCACCTAGTTTGGCGGCTGACTTAGGTACATTAGCAACTAGCGCAGGTTTAGACGGCGCAGCAGTTACGGCTGCAGTAAACGGAACGCCTTTTGGTAATGGTGGCAATATTGGATGGGCGGAATCTGATTGGTCACAATCTAGACCTGACCCAAGTACACCACCTCAAATCAACTTTGGTTTCTTAAACTTTGGAGAGGCATCTTATTGGGGTTATGATTTAGGTTTAGAATACTATATTAATCCAGAATTGTCCATTTTTGGAAATTACTCTGGTTTAACTAAAAATCAATTTAGTTTAGAAGATTTAGGTGAGCGAGCCGATTCTGGATTTCCTCCTCAGTTTTTGAATACGCCAAAAAATAGAATCCGAATGGGTGTGAATTACCTACAGCCTTCTGGTTTGTTTGGTAGTGTAGCTTATTCCTATAATTCAGAATTTGATTCAGTAGTTGGTATTTTTAGAGGAACAGTTGAAGCTAGAAATTTAGTAGATTTAACGGTAGGTTATAAAATGGATAATGGTTTAAAAGCGACTTTAAGCATTGCTAACCTATTTAATAATAAATACAGCTACTTCCCAAGATTGCCTCAAATTACTCGTGTAGCAACATTGAATTTACAGTACCACTTTGGAGGGAAAAAGTAATTAAAGTGCAATTACAAATTGTCTAAAGAGCTTGGAGCTTTTGAAAAGCTCCAAGCTCTTTATTTGATAAAATCCTACCTATTTGAGAAATCTACTAAAACGTATTTTAGGGTTTGGATGTCTACTTTTGCTAGGGCAATGTACGGCTACAAAACAGGTGGTCAAACAAACGACACCCAATATCCTATTAATTATAGTAGATGACCTAGGTTATTCCGATTTAGGTTGTTATGGTAGTGAAATTGATACTAAAAATATTGATGACTTAGCCAAGGAAGGGATACGATTTACTAATTTTTACGCCTCGCCAAACTGTTCGCCCACACGAGCTATGTTGATGTCTGGTATGGACCATCATCAAGCAGGTATTGGTGCGATGGCAACATTGATGGGGCCAAACCAAAAAGGAAAACCTGGTTATGAGGGTTATTTAAATAACAAAACGGTTGCCTTTTCTGAATTACTAAAAGATAAAGGCTATCGAAATTATTATGTTGGCAAATGGCATTTGGGCAATAATGAAATTGCCAATCCAAATGCTAGAGGATTTGACCGAGCATGGTGGCAAGTAGGTGGTACTCCCGGTTCTCATTTTAACTGGAATCCTCCCAATCCACGGATTAAAAATCCCTATTATGAAAATGATATTCCTCAAAAGGAAGTGCCTGAAAATTTATTCTCCACTAATTTCTATACCAACAAATTAATAAGCTACTTAACCGAAGATGAAGATAAAAAGCAACCTTTTTTAGGCGTGTTGTCATTTAGTGCCGTCCATCTTCCTATCCATTGCCCAGAAAGCCATATTGATTTATACAAAGGAAAATACAGAGAGGGTTATGAGGCTTTACGTCAAAAGAGATTGCGACAACAAAAAGAATTAGGCATTACTGCAAAAGAAGTTGAATTAGCTAACTTACCACCTAATGCTGAAACTTGGGACCAATTAACTAAAGAAGAACAGCTATATTATGCTCGACGAATGGAAGTCTATGCAGGTATGGTGGATAATGTAGATGACAATGTAGGCAAGCTAGTTGAATATTTGAAAGAAACGGGACAATACGAAAATACCTTAATTCTTTTGATGTCGGATAACGGAGGCGCAGGATTTAACGGCTATCAATCTCCAAATGGTAAAAAACGTTATGCAGCAGCAGATAATTCTATTGAAAATTTAGGTAGAAAAGGTTCTAATTTTTACATTGGTGCTGGCTGGGGAAGTGCGATTTCTACGCCTTTTCGGTTATTTAAAAGACATGTTGCAGAGGGTGGATTGCGCATTCCGATGATTGTGAGTGGAGGGTATTTAAATTTAAAATTGAAAATTCAAAATGTAAAATTTAAAAGTGAGGGAGCGATTAACCATAATCTTTTTACCGTGAGAGATATTGCTCCTACAATTCAAAAAATAGTTGGCATTGACTATCCAAAAGAGGAATACAAAGGCAGAAATTTATTACCCCAAAATGGAAAATCTTTTGCAGCTTTAATGGAGCAAGACCCTACTAAATCTATTCACGCTAAAGAAGAAATTTTTGGATGGGAATTATTTAAACGAAAAGCTGTACAAAAAGGAGGTTGGAAAATTTTATGGATAGAGCCCGATTTTGGAAAAGGGAAATGGGAATTATTTAATTTGAAAGAAGACCCAACAGAAAAAATTGATTTAGCTGAAAAATATCCAGATAAATTACAAGAAATGATTTTGGCTTGGGAGCAATATCGGACTGAAAATAATGTGATTATTTCAACGGGAAAAAACAAATTTCCTTAAACTAAACAAAATCCGTGACTAATAAATCCGTAACTAACGGGTTTTAGATACGGATTTATTAGTCACGGATTTTTTATCCTTTGTTATGAACTCCAATGATTTCAAGTACTTCATTTCTGAAATTGGCTATGATACCAAAGGGTGTATTAGTCATTTTAAGATAATTTCTCATGGCTAAAATATGGATTCTTAATTCTTTTTGCCCAGCAGTAATACCACATAAAATCTTGTTTTTGATGAGTGGTATTTTTAGTTCAAAGTTTCTGAGGTATTCGCCATCAAAATGGATGGGAATTGATACACTTGAAGAAAAAGGAATCTTTTGATGGGATAATTCTGCTTGAAATAATGCTTGATAAATTGAATAATTAAAACCTAAACCATGCGTGTAAAAGATATTTAAAATAGCAGATTTTGCTTTTTCAAAGAAATCTTTATCATTCAAAGAAATAAGATTTCCTACTTCAGAGAAATCTTGGTGTAGTTCCAATTCACTTTCTGAAAATAGGACTCTTTCAATTTCGGCACTAGGTAATCCAAAATTCACTAGTAACCCTAAATCTTTTTGCCAATGTTTTAAGTAGTTACCGAGCTGAATATAATTAGCTGGTATAAAATCAGTTTTGATATTTTTAAGTTCTAAAATAATTTTATTTTCAACAATAAAATCAGGGATGAATTTATGGACGATAATTCCCCGATGTTCTAAAAAAGAGTTAGGCTTTGATTGAAAAACTATACCTTTTTTTACGAATTGTTTTTCTAATGCAAGATGGTAAGTTTCTTCGTCAAGCCCAGTTTTCAGTTGATTATGAACCTCAAAAATACACCCTCTGATTGTGTAGGATAATTGTTCGTGAAGTAATCCCATAGCTGTTAATTTTGATTTTTTGATAACCTAACGCGGCAAAGCCGCTACCATAGAAAACAGAAGTCAGACCGTTTATTTCATAAACTGTCAGAAGTCAGATTTTGCACCTACTGTTTTCTGACTTCTGACAGAAAATTTTAATTTTCGGTCTGACTTCTGACTTCTTAATATTCAATGGTTTAGCGATAACTCTTGCCACGTTTGCGCAAGAAATAACTGCTAACGAACTAAAAGTATCAATATAATTCCTAAACCTTGGATTTCGCTGATTTCGGAAAAAGAAAAAAGAATTAAAGGAAAATGGTTTT
>CAZXYA010000279.1:0-11760 GCA_964644655.1 uncultured Saprospiraceae bacterium
AATTAATGCTACCCTTTTTCGACCTTATCTATGGGAAGCTAAAAAACCTATTCTGATATTAAGTGGCCTTGAAGCATTTTCATTCCTGCTTCTCACTTTATATACTTTATTTAAGGTAGGTATATTTAGAACGCTTAAATTATCGTTTCAAGACCCAAGTCTTTTATTTTGTTTTATTTTTTCCTTAACTTTTGCTTTTGCAGTAGGGTTTAGTACTTTTAATTTTGGTGCTTTGGCTAGATATAAAATTCCTTGTTTGCCATTTTATTTACTCGCCTTATTTATATTACTAGATAATAATAAAAGAAGGAAACGATTTAAAATTAAACCTTTGTCAATACCTCATTAAAGTGACTAATGTATAAATCTTTATTCGCACTAACAGAATAATGCTCTCTAACGGTAGCCTGTCCATTTTGGCCTATGCTTTTTCTCAATTCTACATCATCTATTAAGCGAATAATTTTTTCTATCCACTGATGTTTATTAGCTGCTAAAAAACCATTTTCTCCATCTCGGATAATAGTTGCATTTACGCCTACTGGTGAAGCCACCGCAGGAATACCTAAACTAGCGTATTGTAAAATCTTAAAGCCACACTTTCCTTTAGACCACTGGTCATCAGGCATTGGCATTAAGCCAATATCCATTTTTAATAAACCAGATATTTCTGTTTGTAAGCTCCAAGGTAAAAAATCTACTTTGATGCGTTTAAATGATGGTTTTTTATCACTTATTATAAGAAAATTAACATTTCGAAGGCGTTGTATTTCTTCTAAGACTTCTTCTATGGCTTCTAAGTAAACAACCGTTGAATGTGTGCCCGTCCAACCAATAACTACATCTGATTTAGGTAAATGAGATTTTGTTTGGTTATGAACAAGCTTCATATCAATCGTAGTTGGAATAACTTTGATATTTTGATTGTACTGCTTAGAAAATTCCGCTAAGTATTTGTTACCTACAATAACTAAATCCGATAATTTAATTAACGAAATTGTTTTGTTAGAATCTTTAAGAAATGCTATTTTCTTATTGGCTTTAGAATTATTAGGTAGCCATATAGCGTCATCAAAGTCAAGAATTACTTTAGCCTTAGATTTGGCAAATTGTTTTTCAAAAAAATGAGTCCCTGTAAAAAAAGCTTCTCTAAAAATAAAAATTATATCATACTTGTTAGCTCTAAAAACATCTCTTGCCCTTATGAATAATCCTTTTAGTCCTATTAAAATTTTTTGAAAATACTTACCCTGCTTATATAAGATATTAGCATCTTTCGGGTAGATAATATAAGACATTTCGCATTCGAAACCATTTTTGTCAAGAAAATCTAAATATTGCTCAAAACGAAAACGTTGTCCGGGCGAACGATTGGGGTAATGATTGGCAATGATTAAAACTTTTTTTTTCATCAAATAACCTATTCTGGTTTTGTTCCTATCACATGCCAATAAGGCTGACTATTGGAAAACTTTATATTAGTTAATCCAGCATTTTCTAACATTACTTGGATTTCCTTTCTTGAAAAACGTTGTTCTAGAGGAGTGCCAAATCTATCAAGTGAATCATTTCGAATAATATTCACGCTCTTTCCTACATAATAAGCCAAAGGAATTTTCTTGTACCAAGATTTATTTGGAAAAATACTTTTTACCATTGTGCCAAGAGTAACAAGGGGAAAATAAATTAGAATTGCCAAAATATCACAAATAATCTTTTTTGGTGTTGGTGACAGTTTTGAAATAACTAATCTAAATAAATTAGAAGTCTTATAAATCAATTTGTAGATAGAATTTCTACCGTCTAAGTTATAATACAAATAAACCAGAAAATGGCCTCCTTTTTTTACTTTTTTCACACAATCTACAATTCCTTGATACGTATCAGGAATATGGTGTAAAACGCCTAAGCTAAATACTAAATCAAAAGTTTCGTCTGCAAAAGGGATGTTACTTACCTGCGCATGAGTCACTCTAATATTTTGTTCCTCTTCCAATAATTGTACAGCTGAAAATACTGCTTCGCTTGGGTCAATTGCCTCCACAAAACCAACTTTAGGTGCAATGTATTTTGTCCATCTTCCTGTACCACAACCTACATCTAAAACATAAGTATCTTTGTTCAATATCTTTTTTGGTACTACATCAAAATATTCATCTCCCGCTTTCTCGATTTGTTGTAAGGAAAAGGAATCAAATTTTTTCCATTCACTTCCAAATGATTCAACAGTTTCTAAATCTAAGTTTGCTTCTTTTTCTTTAGATAAAAAAGAGAATATTTGCTTATTATGATATTCTATTTTATTTAAAGCCTTTCCAGAGTATTCTGACCTAATTAAGTTCATTTTTATAAAATCAATTGTAGATAAAATAGTTAATTTTCTTATGTGTTTAGTCCATAAAACACTATTTAAATAAGCTAGAATTGGCTAATAAATGCTAACTAAGAGTTGAAAATTTTCATAAACAAATAATTATCAGTGTTTTAGAAAATTAAATTAATACAATTTTTTTAACAATTTAATTACGCAAAATTTATATAACTAACTGTCAATCAAAATAATATACATATTAATAATTTTTCAAAAACAAATTGTGATAAAATTTATATAATTGACAACCAATTTTTTATAGCTTATTTCAACTCTTAGTTGGCATAATAAAGTTACATATACTCCATTAATAATTCCAATTAGAAAAATCCATTTTTAAATATTTTTCTAATTCCTGACTATAAGGAAGATAGAAATCTAATAAATATTGTCTTGTATTCATGTCTAATTTAGCAGGGATACTCTCTAAATGGTTCAAAGATTCTATCGAGGAGGTAAGTTTAATAAAATATTGATAAGGTAATAACCCTCTTATAGCTTTTTTAAGTGGTTTTTTTTCACTTTTAAAATATTTAATTAGGTGATTAAATGATTTGCTACGAATCTTATTCCTTTTGTTGTGGACTTTTTGAGTATTAGGTTTAAATTTAGAATCAACTTGCAATCTTTCAAATATAGTTTCACAAACTTCTTGGGGTGTATTCTTTAAATCTTCATAAAGAATAACACTCACATTTTTTGAATCAAAGTATTTATGAATTTGTTTTAGTTGTTGATAATAAAAACCCAATCTTATAAAAAAATAATACATATCTCCCCGTTCTAACTCTATTTCATTTTTTACTTGTTCAAATTCCTTTTTCATCCAACCATTTTGTTTAGCCATTAAATAAGAGGAGTAAGCTCTATCAACGGGATTTCTTAAAATAAAAATTATTTGCATGTCAGGATTATGTTTTTTCATCTTTTCAAAAACATGATCTCTAAAATGGGTCTGAACATGCTTTGCTATTATTTTACAATCTTTCAAATTTTTTTTTTTCTCAAAAAATTGTTGGAAGTTATGTTCAAATCCGTTTTCATAAAATTCTTCTTGCTCAAAATAGGTGAATTCAACGCTATGGTGTGTACATATTCGTGGATGCTCTCCCAAATAATTTTTTAGAGAAGTTGTACCTGCTTTTTGAGCCCCAATAATCATTAGATCAATTAATTTATCCATCTATCAATAATTAATTTTTGATAAACCAACCTTTCAAAGAATTGCCAACGCCGAAAGTATTTAAAAAATAATTTGCTGCTTCCTTTGCAAAGGCAAAAGTCTTATTTGAAGCCATTTTACGTCTTACGACTTCATCGACTGAATCTTTTGCAACATACGATTCTGTTGATGAAGGACTTAAAGTATTTTTTATTCTGGTAAAACTAATCCCAGTAGTTTTTATTGCTTTTTTATAAAATCCATTTTTTTGGAACAGGTAATTCAGCGTCCTTGGTGTATAATAGCTTAAATGTTCAGGATAGCAAATAACACTATATTGCTCTTTTAGTAAATATCGTTCTAGAGCATTAAAATTAGGGGTAGTAAGATAAACTAAGCCACCTTTTCTAAGAATAGTACAAATATTTTGTACTTCTTCTATGGGGTTATTAATATGCTCTAAAACCTCAAAAGAAGTAATAATATCAAAATAATCAGCTGCATAATTAGTAGGTGTAAGTTTCCCTTGATGCATTTGTATTCCTTTATTATTACAAACCTCAATAGCACTATCCGTGTATTCCGTGCCATAAACTTTCCATCCCATTTTCTTAGCCTCTTGTAAAAAATAACCATCGCCACAACCAATATCTAATATTCTACCAGTTTTTCGGTATGGCTCAAAACTTGTCAATAAATCCTGATAGTTTTTTACAGTAATAGGGGAAATAAAATTATTCCGTGAATATTGATTATAATGATTAATCAATTCTGTCTCAGTCGGGATTCTCGAGCAAAATACAAACCCAGTTTTTTTATTCTTAACCAGATAATGTTGCTCATACCCTTTTAAAGGCTTTAATTGCTTATCACCAGAAATAAGACATGTTTGATGAGATCGATAGGAAGTTGCCATGCTGTCTTGTTCAGAAATTATATTATTATTCATAAGTACTAAACCGCCATTTCTAATGCCTTATATTCTATCAATCTTTTCAAGCCTTGCTCAAGCTGCGTATCAGGTTTGTACCCTACAAAAGAATATAATTTATTAGAATTACCAAATCGTCGCCCAACCTCATAATCGTAACGCTTTTTAGGCGCATCAATCAATTTAACCTCTGAACCTGATTTTGTTATAGCTTTGATTTTCGTAGCTAAGTTAAAAATAGTTTCCTCTTTTTCATTAGCTACATTAAAAATCTGAAAGCCAGTTACTTGCTCTCCTACTAGAATAGTAGATTTGATAGTATCATCGATGTGCGTAAAGTCTCTAGTTTGTTCACCAGTGCCAAAAACGGTTAAAGGTTTTCCTGCTAAAGCTTGTTCAATAAACAAAGGCGTAACCATTCGATTATCTTGTCGAGGTCCGTATACATTAAAATATCGTAATGCGATACAATCCAACCCTTTCTCTTCATGCAAAGCAGCTAAGTATAGTTCATTATATCTTTTTGCCATTGCATAGCTGGTTCGCGGGTCTACCATAATATCTTCGGTTACACTTTGCTCTATAGCATTGTGACCATAAATACCACTTGTTGAAGCATAGATTATTTTGGCTTTGTTGACTAACGCTGCATCTCCCACATTTTTCATCCCCATTACTTCCACCTCCATTGTCTCTGTTGGATTGTCCGCAACAATATCTACTCCTAATATCGCAGCTAGGTGATAGATATAATCGCATCCTTCGGCTGCCCGAAAAACAGTCTCCTTGTCTGTCACACTTCCTTTGACAAATTTAATTTGCTTCAGAATTTCCTTGGGTAATTTATTACCTCTAAGCAAATTATCAAGCACAATTACTTCATGTCCTTGATTAGTAAGGGTTTCGGTTAAATGACTACCAATAAAACCAGCTCCTCCAGTAATCAAAATTTTACTTTGCTTCATGCCGAATATATTTCTTTATAAATGTTTTTAGCAATATCAAGACTTCTATACTGTATAGCTATTTTCCGTATCTTTTGTTGCAATTCTTCTCTATCTTGATGCAATAAAGTATCAATTTTTTTAATCGCACTCCTATAACCTTGAATGTCCAAAGAATTTATTACAGCGCCAATATCATTTGCTTCAATAATATCTGAGTCATCAGAAATATTAGGAGTAATGACAACCGGTAGGCCTAAAGCCCAGTATTCTCCGTCTTTTATAGGGGTACAAAGTTTTTTTGTTGGTACACTCTTTACTGGAGTCAAAGCAAAATCACCTGCACTCAAATATTTTTGAATTTCAGAATGGCTGACAAATTTTGATACGACAACATCGGGGCTTAAACCAGCTTCTTTTGCTAGTAATTCAATTTGCGGTCGCTCTGTACTCGTCAACATCAAAAAGATAAAATTCTCTTTCCAATAATCGTAGGCCTCTTTTATAAATTCAAAAACTTCTTTATCATGATAAATGCCACCAAGTTTACCGGCATACACAGCAACTACTTTATTATGAAACCCTAATTCTTTTTTTATTTGCTGTTTTTCAGCTAAAGAAAGTAAAGAAAATTGGTCTAAATTTACACAAGCGGGTTTTACGAAAAAATCAGTCTTTGGTATTTTATAACCATACTGTTTTTGCGCATAATCCATCATTCCTGTTGCTGTGGCAATTACTTTACTAGCTCTTCTAACTTGCCGTTTTTCAAAAAACGACAAGGCACGATGTCTCATATCCTTTGCGTTCCAAGTTCCATTCTCAACCATTGCTGCCGCATGTGGCTCAAAACTGTCAAGGATTAATTTTTTACCTGACAAGCATGAAATAATATATCCGAGGCTACTAATAGGTGTACAAAATGAATGAATTAAAGAAATATTTTCTTTTTTTATTAATTTTAAAAATTCTTTAATAAATCCATAGGAATTGAAAATACTACTAATCGACGGTCGATTATAGTTGTATTTTACCCATTCTATTTTATCTGTTTTTAGGCTTGCTCTTGCTGCAGATTCCTCCTCAGGAGTATTACTCATATTCTCCTTTTCAAAAGTAACTAAAAATAGGCGCTCATCTGCTTTCAAATGCTCACTTATCATCCTTAAGTAAGGTAAGGTATAAGATTGGATGAGTCCCTCTTTAAAACTCCACGAAGTCAATACTAAGATGTTATTCATCCAAATTTAGCTAATAATTTAGAAATATTAGGTGGGTATTTTAAAATTGCTTTTATCATAAAATAAGCACTCCGCAATTTGTTATTACCATTAACCCACCAACTCCCTGCAAGAATCAAATAAAGGTTAGAGAAGCAATTACGTTGGAACTTTTTGGACTTAAATAAACCGTACTCCTTTGCTTTTTGGTAAGCTCTAATATGATCTTTTTCCATATTGCTTACATTTTGATGCATATTATTTCCGTGTACTCTATATAACCCAAGTACCTCTTTACACATACCAACTTTGTAAGAATTAGCTACTCTAAAAAAAAACTCTTGGTCTGCAGCTGTAGATAAATCTTTATCAAACCCTCCTACTCTCTCTAGAACTTCTCTTTTAACTAAAATAGAACTTGGGGCAGGAATATTACAACCGTTCCAAAGCAGAAGGCTTTCTAATAAATGCCCCTCTTTTCCTTTATGGAATTCTTGTTGACGCTCTGAATTTTCGTTTATAATTTGCATATAACTATGCACCAAACCTAAAGAAGCCTCTTGTTGAAATTTTTCTAACATCTTCTTTAAACGATGAGGTACCCATAAATCATCTGCATCTAAAAATGCTACATATTTGCCCGAAGAAAAATGATACCCATTATTTCGAGCAACTGATACGCCAGCATTTTCTTGATAATGGTATTGTATTCTTTTATCCTTTAAAAAGGATTGAATAATTCCTTCTGTTTTATCTTTTGACCCATCATTGACTATTATTAATTCCCAATTGCTATGCGTTTGAAAAACAATAGAATTTATGGTTTCGGCTATATACAATTCAGCATTATATGCCGGAATAATAATAGAAACAAGTGGTTGGTTGTTGGTATTCGCCATTAATAGTTAGAAAGAATAACAAGTTCGATATTCATCAATATGCACATTACGATTAGTTACGTAAGGGTCGTAACTATCATATTTTCGAGGAATAAATTCTTTTTCAATAAACTTCTCAATCCATAGTTTAGCTTCCTCTTTACTAGAATCATTGAGAGAAGGATAAATCTTATCTTTCAGATATGCTAGGTCTTGAAAACCTAGAAACTGCTGTAATATATGTAGTCTGTTTTCTATGGGATATTTACCATTAGGTGGACTTACTTGCCCAGGCAATAATTTAATTTGACCATTTTTAGGTACAAAATAATCTTCTCTATATTGTTGAACCCCTATGTTCTGTGGGCTAACTTTTGCTGATTTCATTAATTTCTTTATCCATTTTTTATTTTTTTGGACAAGCGGGTGACTTCTATATTTATTAGTACTATTAGTCGGATGACTATTACTCCATAATGCATAAGTCATTGTTAACTCTTTGGGGTAAAATATAGTATGAGCAGTATGGCTATCAATAAACTCAATATTCATGTGAGGATGAGCCACATACTTATCTAAATTAATTTCAACAATCTTAGTATCATGATTAATATTGTAGCCTTTATCCCAAATCAACGAAGAATACCCTAATCCTTTAGCATTAATAGTTGATAAAAGATAATCATCATGATGGTGCATTGTGGAATAAGAAATATCTGTTCTTTTATCTTTATTTGGACCAAAAAAAGAAGCAAATAAAAAAACTTCTGGCAAATCAATTAAATTAATTTGAAAGTCCGGCCCACCACAAGAAGATGGGTAGAAAAATTTCTCCTTTTCCATTGCTCTTCGCATCGCTTCATGAATAACTTCATCATCCTTAGCCATTTTCGTAAGTAAAGGATGGGCTGTTAAATGTGCTTCATATTTATTGTCAGTTTCCCTAAATATCTTTATAATTTTATTTTGATACTCGTCTAGGATATGTGCCATGCCGAAAAGGATTTATATATTAAAAAGAACAAGTTTTTGATTTTTAATAACTACTCAGATTTCGCTAAAAATGAAATCGAAAAAAAGAATTCAACAATTAATGGTTAATATTGGGTTCAAATCAGCCCAAAACAATATATTTTAAAACAAAAAAAATATTAATAAAAATTACAAAACTTTCTGTATTGTAAATTCAAATTTATTAAATTTTAATTTGGTGTTTTAAAGCGTTAAATAACAGTGTTTTACGCAATTCTTTTTTTCAAAAGTTAATTTAAGCGAAATCTGAATAACTAGCAAAAAGTAAAAGTGAATTCCATAACTTTAGTTCTTAAGATGAAAAAAGATGTTCTAAAGGCATATAGCTAGGTTTATGCCCATTCGCTGGTTTACCCAACCAATATCTTGCAGGTTCATAATGATTTTCTGCTGTATAAGGAGCTAAAAATTTATCTTTGATTAAATCCTGTCTAACAAAAAATGCGTTGAACCCTGCTACTCCACATCCTACTAAGCAATATCCTTTCTTTGAAAGTCGAGTTTCTAAATACTTCAAAGAAACCCCAAAATTATCCGTACCGTCCCATCCATAATCTTCTTTATACTCCATACAATATTCAATGTGAGCAGGAAACTTAGAATTGTATTCAAATATTAATACTCTAGGATTTACTACATTGATGGCATCATAAATATGAAAATCATTACCATCTATATCTACACTTAGTAAGTCAATCTCTTGATTTTTAATATTTTTAGAAATCAATTCATTGATATTATTTACTGTAATAAAAGCGTTCTCTACTTTAAGCCTTCCTGCTCTTATCGTTCTTTCATACCCATTTACTAACCTCTCATAGGCATCATTATCACACTCAATCCACAATCCATTCCAGTCTTCGAATAATAAAGCTAATGTATTATTCTCTTTGCCATCTTCTACACCAAATTCAACAAAGGTTTTATTTTTAGTACCAATCCTTTTAAAAATTTCTCTAATCATTCCATCTTCATAATTCTGAGAATAAAATCTATACCCATATCTAGTAAGGCTCTTAGGGTCATCATACCTTTTATTTGCCAAAATTTTTTGTAAAGACATATACTTTAAGTTGGTCTCAAGATTATAGACATTTCTAGCAGACCAATCTATATTTCCAGCAATACTACCTAGTACACCTCGAATATGAGAAATAATTTTTTTCATTATCCTTATAATTAAATTTTAATATTTTAACCAATTTTCTGGAATCACATCACTACTATCCCATTCAGATTCGTTAAACCATTTTTGTGGAGCAATTACTACTTTATTAGGGTTGTTACAAAGCCACGCTGCCCACCAAGCAAAACTGCTATTAGGTATAATAAAGTGCTTACAATTTATCATTAAATTTAAATAATCCTTAAATTTTGGACCTGCATATTCATGTCCTACAAAAACCGTAGGTGATTGTAGTTCAATATGCTCTCTACACCAATCAATATCATCAGAAAAAACAAAAAAGGTAAGTTGGGTTCTTTTTTCTAAAAGTATCTGTTCTGTTTCCCTATAATAAGAGACATCAAGTGCCCCATGAACTGGATTAGTAACAAAATCTCCTCTTCTTACATTCAAACACACAGATTCAGTCTTTTGAATTCTGTCTAAAATTGGCAAACAATTAGCAGAGATAGGAAGTTTAAACGTAAAATCTCTTCTAATTACATCTTCTATATCTTTAAAATATTTTTCTGTTTGCCAATAGCCTTTTAAATAACAATTATCTTTTAAAGATAGTAATTCTGATTCAAAAGCGAATGTTTTTTGGTCTATAACTTTTAAAGTCCCAAAGCGAGATATAAACTGATTGATTTTTTTAGTAAACCTATCTTGTAAAGAATTATATTTTTTTGACATATCACTAGAAAGAAAAGACACATCAATATTAAATAATTCTAAATCATAGTTTCTAAAAACAAAGTGTTCATTTTTTTTAGGCGTTCTATCTAATAAAAAATGTTTGTCCAATACTAAATCTGCATTTAGTTTGTACGCTAAGTGACGACCAAATGCATACTGAAACATTTGGTTGCCCATTCCTCCCATTAGCTCAACTACTATCATCTTAAAGGCTTAATATAGATACTTCAATCATTTCCTTCATAGTCGTCCTAATATCATATTCAAAAGACCAATCAGGATAATGTTTTTTGAATTTAGACACATCACTCACATACCACATATGGTCACCAATTCGATTATTTTCAGATACCGTGTAATTCAATTTATATCCGCTTAATTCTTCAATCATATCTATCGCCTCTAACATAGAAATATTGGCAAACCTAGAACCTCCTATATTATACACTTCTCCTTGTCTAGGATTTTTAAAAAATTCCCAAAAGGCTTTTATTAAATCTTTACTATGAATGTTGTCTCTTACCTGCTTACCTTTATATCCAAAAATAGTGTAAGGACGATTATTAACTGCACATTTAATAAGATAAGCTAAAAAACCGTGCAATTCGGCCCCGCTATGAGCAGGTCCAGTTAGGCAACCTCCTCTAAAGGCTGCTGTATTCATTCCAAAATACTTTCCATATTCTTGAACTAATATATCTGCTGCCACCTTACTCGCACCGAATAAACTATGTTTACAGGCATCTATACTCATCGTTTCATCAATTCCTTCTTTTGCAAATTGATGGGCAGGGTCAACCTCATACCTTTTAGCCTGCTCTATTAATGGCAAGTAATTTGGCGTATCGCCGTATACCTTATTAGTACTTGTAAAAATAAATACTGCACCTGGGCAAAACTTTTTGGTTAATTCCAATAAATTTAAAGTACCATTAGCGTTTATCGTAAAGTCAGTTATAGGTTCTTTGGCCGCCCAATCATGAGATGGTTGAGCTGCCGTATGAATTACCCCTACGATATCGGAAGAATAGTCTGAAAAAATGGACTCTAAATTTGAGAAATCTCGAATATCTGTATTAAAATGAGTGTAATTAATAAGCTCATTTTCTAATTTTTTTTGATTCCACTTTGTACTAGCTTCTTTTCCAAAAAAATAGGCTCTCATATCATTATCAATACCAATAATATGAAAACCTTGTTGATGAAAAAAACGACAAGCTTCACTGCCGATTAAGCCACCTGCTCCAGTAATAATTATTTTTTTCAAGTGTAAAGATTTTAGAGTTTTATTTTTTTGAAATTATATAACTTACATTCACGAGTTTAAAAAAGCTATTTTTCTATTTAAGTTTTTTGCC
>CAZXYA010000280.1:0-11756 GCA_964644655.1 uncultured Saprospiraceae bacterium
TCCATATCCTCCAAAGAAAGAGACTCCTCTACAATCTCCATAGAATCATAAGTATCCTGATTGGATTCCGATTGGATGATGAACGGCTTATGCTCATCTTCAGACTCGTATCTGAAGTCGCCATTGGTAGGAGGCAAGTCCTCCAAAGGTTCAGACCTAGCCTGATGCATATCAGCGAAAGATTCATTACGTCCCGTATTGCTGCTCGTGGGAGACTGCAGTTGCTTCAGTTTGTTGACATTGGAGACGCTGAGATTATTGCTTTTGATCAATTCGAATACGAGTGACTTGAGATCGTTCATGTCGTTCTTCATATCAAAGAGCAATTTATATAATATCTCTCTTTCCTGAAATGAATCTCCATCCGCATCCCCACGCTTACGCATCGCAGGCAAGTTGCGTTTGGTGATATTGGGTATCATTTCTACGAGGCGTTCCGCAGTAATTAATCTATCTTCTGCGAGTACAGAAAGTTGTTCACTCATATTGCGCAGCTCACGGATGTTACCTGGCCAAGCATAATTTTCTAGTAATATTCTAGATTGCTCATCGAGTTGGATAGGGGAGGTTTTGTACTTGTCCGCAAAGTCCGTCGCAAACTTCCTAAACAACATATAGATGTCTTCTCGTCTCTCTGTCAAAGAAGGCACCTGTATCGGCACCGTATTGAGTCGGTAGAAAAGGTCCTCTCTAAACTTACCATTGCGGATTTTCTCATCGAGCTGGACATTGGTGGCCGCGATGATACGCACGTTCGTTTTGAGCACCTTACTAGAGCCCACTTTTATAAATTCTCCCGACTCCAATATCCTCAATAAATAGGCCTGAGTATCCAGCGGCATCTCGCCGATTTCATCTAGAAAGATGGTTCCCCCATCTACCGTTTCGAAATATCCTTTTCGCTCAGAAGTCGCGCCAGTAAACGCGCCTTTGTCATGACCAAACAATTCGGAATTAATCGTGCCACCAGGAATAGCTCCACAGTTGATAGCGATAAAGTTGTTATGCTTTCGCGGACTCAGCGAGTGTATTATTTTAGAGAATACTTCCTTACCCACACCAGAGTCTCCGCTAATCAAAACGGTCAGGTCAGTAGCCGCCACACGCACCGCAGTATCCAATGCTTGATCCAGCTTTAGAGATTGACCGATGATGCCGAAGCGTTGCTTTATAGAAAGTAAATTTTTGATAGCTTAATATTTATTTATCAGGAAAAATGGGGTTCTATTTATTCAGATCGTCACAGACATCCACAATCTCACTTATGAGGGTAGCCGAATTCACTTTATTGACCTTGACCATCACATAGTCGCCCGGCTTCAAACCATCTTGTTTAGGGAAGATGCACATCTTATTCTGTTGGTTCCTCCCTTTAAAGTCGTCTTTAGACTTTTTAGAATCCCCCTCTATCAGCACTTCAAAAGTTTTACCCACATCCAGCAAGTTGCTTTCCAGAGACATTTTATTTTGCAGCTCAACGATTTCGCTGAGCCGTCTGCTCTTCACTTCTTCAGGGATATCATCTTCATACTTTCGTTCCGCCACCGTCCCAGGTCGTTCGCTATACTTAAACATGTAGGACATGATATACTTCGAATACTTGATGATAGACAAAGTGTCTTGGTGCTCTTCCTCCGTTTCCGTGCAGAATCCAGCGATGATATCCGACGACACCGTACAGTCCGGAATCACTTCATATATTTTATTGATCCGCTCAATGTACCATTCTCTATCGTAGGTACGGTTCATCAATTTGAGCACCCGACTATTCCCACTTTGTATCGGCAGGTGGATGTAGTTGCAGATATTATGGTACTTCTTTATCGTGTACAGCACTTCATCATGAAGATCCTTAGGATGCGAAGTAGAGAATCGCACGCGCAGTCTTGGATCTACCTGCGCCACCATTTCTAGCAATCCAGCAAATGACTTTTGCTCTCCCGTTTCAGGATGTTTCCACTTGTACGAATCCACATTTTGACCTAGCAGCGTGACTTCGCGAAATCCTCTGTTCACCAAATCTTGCGCCTCCGCCACGATAGAAAATGGTTCTCTCGAACGCTCTCTTCCCCGCGTAAAGGGCACCACACAAAAGCTACACATATTATCACAGCCCCGCGTAATCGAGATAAAGGCATTCACGCCATTACTGCCCAATCGCACCGGACTGATATCCGCATAGGTTTCTTCTCTAGATAGAAACACGTTCACCCCTTTGCCCCCATCTTCCGCTTCGGCTATTAACTTTGGCAGGTCACGGTAGGCATCCGGCCCGACGACCATATCTACCAGCTTTTCTTCTTCTAGAAACTTCGCCTTCAGCCGTTCCGCCATACAGCCCAGCACCCCGACGAGCACCCCCGGTCGCTTGCCTTTAGTCTTATCAAAAACACGTAGTCGCAATCGCACCATCTGTTCCGCCTTCTCTCGTATCGAGCAAGTATTAATCAGGATGAGGTCCGCCTCCTTAAAATCTTTACTAGAGCTATAGCCCTCCTTAGCCAGAATACTCGCCACAATCTCCGAGTCCGAAAAATTCATCGCACAGCCATAGCTTTCGATATAGAATTTTTTACCCCCCTCATCTTGCTTACCCGCCAATTCTAGCGCCTCACCTTGCCTTCCCTCATCGACCGATTTAGGATTCAAGTTATTTATAGTAGGATTATCGTTATACATATATACCTTATTATCAAAGGATTGAGTTTATATCCTTTTCTCTATCACAAGTTAGGTCAAAATTGAGAAAAACCTGACAAAATGTCAAAATATTGGATGAAGTATCTGGTAGATTCTATTAAAAAGGTAGGGATAGATTTGGGAGTATCCCTATATCCGTAGGGGCACAATGCTTTGTGCCCTTACGGATATAGGGCCAGGCTGTGCGGTGCTGCGCTTTGCTCCGGTCCCTGATTCCGCTGCGCTCCACCAGTGACTGAACACCTACCATCCTTTACTCGGGGTTCTTAGGTGGGGTTGAGGTCCACGGAATTTGGTTATCTTTAGTGATTTAGTAGAAAAGCACAATAGAATTATATATTTGTTGTGGTTGTTAACCAGTTATGTCTCATTAAGATAAAAATGAAAAATGAATCTAGATGTTTTGATTGAAAGTCTTCCAGAAGAAGCAAAAGAATTAATAGCAAGAATAGTAGCTTCAATTTTTGCATCAGGAATAAATAATAAAATTAATATTAAGCATATTGATTCAGATATAATTGAAGCTTATAATAAATCCATAAAAACTTTTGCAGGAAAATTGGATTATGAACGCTTTAAACGTAATGTTCCAAATCTAGAAAAAGAAATCATTCCATTCATAATTGGGAAGAGTAGTGAATTGCCTAAAGAATTTATTCCACTTTCAAACTTATTCCTACTTGAGATCATGAAATCCAAAGCTTGGAATAAAATAGAATATGAGCAAACTCGATATCTTCAATCAACTTTGAATCTCATTGAGCAAAATATTCAAACAATTAACTCAAGATTATCTGCTGACAAAGAAGAACAATGGAGTCAAATTTGGAGAAATTATAATTCACTAATTGAAGAAACACCATTTGGATTCAATGAACTGGATGGAATCTGTCTGAAGGATGTTTTCATTCCTCCTGATTTAGAAATACATTTTAACGGTTATTCCAGCGAATTCGAAAAAGTAAATCATTTAGTTAATTTCAAGATATTTTTTAATTCTCTTTCGTCAATATCTTTTAAAGCAGTAAAGGATATCCTGAAGCAAAAGAAAAAATCCGACAATAGTAAAATACTAAATCGAATTAATTTCATCTCAGGAGAACCTGGAGTTGGGAAATCCACAATAACAAAGTTTATGGCTTCCCAGCTATCTGATGACAATCAGAAGGTTGTATTATTAGAAGCTCAAAATATTACTATTGAAATTAATGATTTAAAACAATTAATAAATCTAATAGACTCAACATTAGATTTTGAAATCAACAATTACCTTAAAACAAAAAAACCCAAGCATTTTACCCTAATAATTGACGGAATAGATGAATATAATCCTAATTCTATATACAGCGAAGATAAAATCAATATGTTTATTAGGATTTTACGCCAACTTAAGAAAACATTTAAACAACATAGTGATATAGATATTTTTGTCAGTGGTCGACCAATTGTGATACAAAAAGTTAAACTAGATTTCGATGTTACTATTAAAGTTCTTCCGCTTCACTATGAAAATTGCTCTCTAGATTATAGAATTGAATTCTTAAAGAAAATAAACACTAATCAGGTTGCATTAAATACATCTATCTTTCTGTGTGATCAAGACGTGGACTATTATGGCTTAACAGTTTACCCAATTACACTAATTATTCTATTCCAAAGTATTATCAGTTTACCCGAATTAGATATAAAAGAGCTAAACAAATTTTCCCTTTACGAGAATGTATTTAGTTCTTATTATAAGCGAGAAACATATACAAAGGATATAACAGTAATTGCAAACCTCTCCAAAGAAGAATTCTATTCTATCGTTGAAAATATAGCATTTCTAGCTTGGAAGAATGGAGATGTGAGAAGATATTACAAAAAGAATATTAGTGAGAAGGAGTTCAATATTTTTAAATCTAATCTGTTGATTAGACATTACGTAAATGTCTCAACTAAAGAAAATTTATGTTTAGAATTTATACATAAGTCGTTTGGTGAGTACTTTTTAGTTACGTATTTGACAAAGCAATTAAAGTCCATTCTATCCTCACCGTATACTCATGATGGGTTTGAGAGTTATTTCAAAAACTTGTTTACTTTCTTTAAAGCAAACAAATTCGACGAATATTTGAAAGAGTGGTTTCGATACTCATCTGAGTATTACATAGGTAGGCTGGAGCAAGATAATTTCAACAAATTTATGCATCATTATATTCAATTGACAAATGAAAAGAGCGAAAGAATAATGAGCAATCTATTTGATTTAAAAGAGATTGATAAAAAATTCCTATTTAAGAAAAAGAATTTCACACCTACACTTGAGTATTTTGCTCTAACTTTCAACAAGAATAATTTAGGAAATACACTAAAATTTGGACAATTTTTTAACATTGCGGCTCCAATAATATAACGAGACATAACATTACATATGACATTACATATGACGGAATATTCCCGGTGGTAATACTCCGGATATAATTATCCGGTAGGTCGAATAAGAAAAAAAAACTATAAATGAAAAGGGATTGGACTGACTTTAAGTCACTTCAGGGAACTATCGCTGGAGCAAGAGAAGCTTTTGAAGATGCTTGTGAAACACTTTTTAGAAAGAAATATAAAGGTAAGCACGTAAGCCAAATTAGAGTAAAGCAAGGTGATGGCGGAATTGATATTTTTATAGGTGAGCTTGGGATTGAACCAATTACAGTAATACAATGTAAATTTTTTTTAGAAAATTTTGGAACAAGCCAACAATCTCAAATAAGAAAATCTTTTGATACCGCTATAAAATCTGAAAAATATGAAATAAAAGAATGGATTTTATGCATCCCTAGAGTAATAGACATTGATAAAACTACTTGGTGGTTCAAATGGAAACACAAAAAACTAGAAGAATACTCAAAGGAGACAAGTTTTATAAAACTAATGAATGGAAATGAGCTAATTGATTTATTTATAGAGTTTGATTTATATAATCAGGTTTTCCAAATTGAAGACTCAGTAAAACTTGATGAAATACACAAGAAATTGGTTCCTAAACCAATAAGCCTTCCAAAAGAAGTTAAGCCAAATACTGTTTTATTCAATAATTATACAGAAAAAAGTGAACCTTATTACTTAGAACGAGAAAGTGATAATCAATTCAAGGAGTCTCTGGAAATCAATAATATTTGGCTTTTTGGTCTATCAGGTACAGGTAAAACTGCTCTAATTAATAGAAATTTAATTCAAAAAAATATTGAATACTGTTATTGCGATTTAAGTCCAATTACAATTACACAACCAGATGATGTTTTAGATGAAATATTGGTGACCATTGAAGATAAGTTTAGTCTAGAAAGGAATCCAGATGAACCCAATATTCTAAAACAAATTTCCCAAATACTTTGCAAAGAAGGGGCGAACAATACAGTTATAGTTATTGATGAACTTTCAGTTTCTGATGAAATTATACTCAAAAAAATTGCTGACAATTTTATTCAATTAGTCACCTATTATAGTAATCAAAGTGACAATGATGTTTTGAAGTTCGTAGTTTCCACTATATCTCATCCTAAAAGTATTATTAAAAATAGATCTAAAGCAAGTGGTCATTTTCAATATCTCTGTTGTGATTCTTGGAACGATTACTCTACCCAACTTTTTGATATTCTAGCTAAGGCTCTAAATCTAGAGTTAGAACATTCTAAATCATCAATTATAGAAGCTTCAAAAAATTCGCCCAGAGTTCTAAAAAATATATTTAAAAAGATAGTCATTTATCAAGATTCAAGTAAAGATTCTGTTGCTAAAGCGATAAAACTAACTATCCAAGAAATTGTTGACTAATGGAGAAAAGATTAAAAAAATATACATCTATTCCTAAGCATCTATATGTAAATAGAAGTGCTGACGAGCAATTAAAAAGGATTGTAGATGAAATGCAAAGACCTGGCTATGTGTTAGTTGCAAGGCAGATGGGGAAAACTAATTTATTATTTAATGCGAAAAGAACATTAGAAAACAAAGATAGACTATTTGTATATGTTGACTTGTCAAATGTTTTTAAACGAGAACGTGAATGTTATAGAAATATCATAGATACGATTATCGAACCAAATGAAAATTTATTTGAACCGATAGAGTCTCAGATTGAAGCATTAAGAAAAAATAAATTACCACCTCATAAAGAGTATTCAAAATCTTTAAGAATTGTCTTAAATCATTTCCTAGGTTCCGTAGTAATTGTGTTGGATGAAATAGATGCATTAAAAAGTGCAGAATATTCCGATAAAATATTTGCTCAAATAAGAAGTAATTATTTTTCAAGAACTAATTTCCCTGTTTTCGAAAGACTAACTTATATATTATCTGGAGTTATTGAGCCAACAGAATTAATAAAGGATCGTAACAAATCACCATTTAATATTGGTGATAAAATTTATCTAGACGACTTTTCTTTGGAAGAGCATAATAGTTTTATCAAAAAAAGCGAACTGATATTACCGGAGAGTGTTTCAAATGAAATTTATAACTGGACAAAAGGAAATCCAAGATTAACTTTTGATATTTGTTCAGCGATAGAAAGCTTAATACTTGAGAAGAAGAAAATTACTAGTGAAGTTCTTAACACTTTAATAAAACAAAAATATCTTACATCTTTTGACATTGCTCCAATAGATCATATTCGTGAACTTGTAAAAACTAATAAAGATATTAGAAGCGCTGTATTACATTTGCAGCAAAATAAAGAGATTGAATTAAGTGATGAAATAAAAAAGAAGCTATATTTATTTGGTATAATTGATTCAAAGTTTGATAAAAAAACTACGATTAAAAATCCAATAATTAAGAATAGCCTTTCAATAAACTGGATTAAATCAATTGACAAGCAAACTCAAAGTCAATTAAGCTATGGTCTAGAATTAATAGAACAGATTGAATATCAGGAAGCTATAACTGTTCTTTTAGAATTTATTTCCAATTCTTCTCCAACAAAAGAGCAACTAGAAGTCTGCAATTACAACATTGGATTCGCTTACTATAAAATACGAGATTTAGTTAATGCAATTGAATATTTTTCAAAAAATTATTCTATAAATTTATATAAAGGAAACTCAAAATCACTTTTGGGAATATGTAAACTTGGAATAGGAGAAAAAGAAGGTGGAATTGAAATCTTAGAAGAAATACTAAAACTAAAAACAAAAGATTTTGCCTTTAGAAATGCAGCTTTAAACTTAGCTCCAGTTGTTGCTACTGAAGATAGAACTAGAGCATTAAGAATCTATGATGAACTTTATGAATCTACTTTAGAAAATGATGATGATACAACAGACGAAGAGTTAAATAAATTAAGAACGCTAGCACATTATTATAAAGCTGAATTGTATTTCGAAGATAAAGACAATAGCATGACTTTAGATAGTCTCAAGCGGGCTTTAAAATACGCAAGTTCGCTTGATTCTCTTTATATAAAATATTCAATCTATAATGTTTCGGAATATAAAGATGAAAATCTAAAATCTGAATTAATTGAATCGATTCTTAAACAAGAATTGAAATTTGATACACAACACTCATATCCACTAAGCTTCTCAGAAAATCATTTGTATAGTTATTTGAATTTTTATTTTGATGAAGAACAACCAAGTCAATTTGAAAAATTGTTAGATTACTCCTTTAGCAATCTCTTTGATCAAAAAATTGACAAGCATCAAATAGTTTATTTTGCTAGTAAGTCATCTCTGCAAAGTGAGCAGTTGTTAAAATATGTTTTAAGTAAAAGACCAAATGTACCTGAATCAATTTTAATCAAGGTGTATCAAGATTTAGCCTTTGCTTCGTCAGGTAAATCTTACGAATTTTTCAGCTACTTCAACAACTATCAGAAACTATTTGCAAAACTTAACAAAGTAACAGCCGAAGATATTTATTTATATGCCTTAGCTATCAAGAAGCACTCTGATGCTAAAAAACTAAATGAAGGTATTGAGCTTTGTAAAAGTATAGATAGTAAGCTGACGAATATAGTTGATGAAGAGTTAGCTTTTGAGTCTGCGATAATTTATTACTGGTTTTCAAATTTAAACTTTAGCTTAAAAAAGAAAAAGGAGGCAATTGAATATGCAGACAAAACAATTTATCTAATTCACGATTCTAAGAGGGAAAGAACATCTATGATAGATGAAAAAGGTCTCAAATCAATTGTACAGCAAATGAATCAAATTAAAAGTTCTTCAATTACTAAAAAGCCAATCATATTTTCGAAAAAGTATGGTCGCAATGAAAGAGTGAAAGTTCAATATTTAGATGGAAAAATTCTGGAGGATAAGTATAAAAGACTAGAAGCAGACATAATTGCTGAACGATGTACTATAATATAATCAGCGACAAAAGGCCGATGTTTGTCCAATCCAAGAATAAGAATAAACGTCGATTGGCTTTGCCATCGAAGCTATATACTTATTTAGTATAATCGTCTGGTAATGCGAAGTATTTCGTTTTGCTCAGATTATTGAATTCAGCTGTCTTTTATACCAAATTAAATGAAGAAAAATTTTTATAAAGAACGGACTTGCACGAAATGTGGATATCATATTCGAATTGAATTGTCAAAAAGAGATGCTGCCTTTGATTTGGTGAATATTGAAAGTGAATATGGAGAGATATGTTCACAATGTAATGGGAGGAAGTTTACTGGAGCCCAAACAATGCCCCATATTGACTTTGGGCTTCTCGAAGAATGGGCAACGAATCTTGATTTATTTCTACGTGAGCAGGATGAAGAATTGATATTGGCCGATGAAATGTATCTAGAGATGATTCTGAAAGTTCTTGACACCATGGAGATTCCACAACATAAGAGCAACTTACTTATGGATTCCTTGTGTATTATAGTTTATGATAATACGGTTGAAAAAAATCTAAAAAAAGATGAAAAACTTAAACAACGCGTAATTACAGAATTGAACAAGCGTAAAGAGAAGTTAATACAAGCAGACGATTGGATTATGGATTATATTAAGCAAGTTGTTTATCCGCAATTAGAAAACAAATGAAACTCCAAAGGCCGTGTTTGACCAATCCAATTCTCCGCGGCGCTCCACCAGTGACTGAACAGCTACCATCCTTTACACGGGCTTCAGGGGAGGGGTTGAGGTCCGCAGATTTTGGTTATCTTTATGGATTTAGTGGAAAGGTGCAATAGGGTTATAGAATTGTTGTGAGTATAAACAAGGTAGCAAACATTAAAATACAAATACAACAAATGACTTTATGGATTTGAATGAATTTACTAACGTGAAAATAGATCAAAAAGGAATATTGGATAAGATTGAAAGGCTTAGACATTCCGAATTTGAAGACCTTGAAAATCTATTCTTAAATAGCCTTAAAATTAAAAAATTGCCTACAAAAAGCAATGATAAAATAATACAACAAATTCTTCCGAAAAATATAAATGATCGTAAATACTTAAATAAAGAATTTTATATAGCCCAATTCATATGCCTAAAGCGAATTGCATTTGAATGCTTTATTTGTGATGAATTTGTTGAGAAGATATCAAAATTAGATCCTATAGTAGATAAATTTTATGTTTTCAAATATGGACTACTAATTGAGAATTATTTATTTGACTCAGCATATCTTTTTCAAGAATTAAATATCAATTTATATGGAAAGCCAATTGACAATTTTAGAATGCATAAAAATATTTTTCAACCACCAGATGTAATATTTAGGAGCATTCCACTACTTCTTCTTGGAGGAATAATTACCGAAGAGCCAGATTATTTAAATCACGCAGATACAATTGCTACTATCATACGGCAAGCTTTAGAATTAAGATTAAGGCGTGGATTAGGAGTTATTGGATTAGAGGACAAATCAAATAATAGTAGAGTTCCATTAGGCTTATCAAAAATATTAGACGTTGCAAAAGAATTTAAAGAGGAAATTTATCTATCAGTACCCTTTGAAAATATTCAACGAATTAATGGCTGGGCAAATATATATATGCATATAGGTATGAAGAATTATCTTTGGGTAGTTATGTTTACTACTAATTATCTTCAGCCTTTAATACTTGGAAAAAAAATTGGTAATAGTGCAAGAGAAAATCTGAATTCTGGGATTCAATTCACAATTGAAACTCACGAAAAATTTATTGAATCTTTAAAATATACAGTCAGAAGTAATAATTCACATATGGATATTATTACGACTAATCCTGAAGCATATATAATTAAACAATAAACGTTTGCTAAATTGGGGTGATTCGACATTCTTTTCTATAGCTTGTACAATCACATATAACTCTACGTTTCAAAATCAAGTAAAAATGAAAAGAATTTTATTTCCAATATTGCTAATCATAATTTCCATTGCACTTTATGGCCAAAAATGAGAATCTATAAATTATTGTAATTGTATAGATTTCGTTGAAAAAGTTGATGGTTTGTTAAACGGAACTTATAAAAGCACTTGCGATGATACAACAGTAGAGACAGGGTCTTTTATAAATGGCAAAAAAGATGGACTGTGGAAAAACTTTAGTGCAAAAGGAAAATTGATAAAGGAAGTAAATTATTCAAATGGCAAATTGGATGGTAAAATTATTCAATACTATCTCAATGGCAACACTAAATTGTCTGGAGAATTCTTGCAATCTAAAAGAGTTGGTACTTGGAGCTATTTTACGGAGAAAAACAAATTAATTCTGGAGGGTGAGTTTGACTCAAATGTTCCTATTGGAATTTGGACGGCTTTTGACAAAAAAGGTAAAAAGGCTGTTTTTCAGTATGACTATTCCAATCAGAAAACGCTATTAACCAAAAATTTGCCGGCTCACAAGGATGGTGACTTGAAGCAAAGTGAATATACGGAAGAGTGGTATATTCTAAGATCTCCAGAGAAAGAGTATAAAAGCAAAACTCAACCGCTTGGAGGATATGCTTTTGCGAATTACATACTGACAAACATTATTGATGTTCCCATTGATATTTGGGATACATTTTTATATGGGAAGTACAGCATAAATAATAAGATATCAAATACTAGTGAAGTAGTATTCGATATAAACGTGAAGA
>CAZXYA010000281.1:0-11725 GCA_964644655.1 uncultured Saprospiraceae bacterium
ATCCAAAAAAAGATTCCGATGAATCGGAACAAGTTGTGGGGTGTTAATAGACTTTGAAAGTATCGCCCACCATTTGACTACTTTTGACTAAATAGACCTACCAAACATTAGGTAGTTAAATTATAGAGTGCTTTCAAAATATGAGATTAACAGCTATACCAACCATCTAACCTATCCGTTTTAGTTTATTTATTCCCCTTTTCTCCTTCCAAAATACCACATCATTAAACCTCCTGGAATAAACATCAGTAAACCATAAATAGCAGCAGGTAGAGACATATCGTTCTGTTTCAGAATACTTGTCGCAATGACTATCGCTAGGGTACTATTTTGAATACCTGACTCAATTGAGATGGAAATACTTTGAGGTAAGTTTAGCTTAAATAATTTGGCGGTAAAAAATCCGAGTCCCATTGTTGTAATAATCAATAAAAGACTAACACCCCCAAATTCAAAAAGGTAGTCTCTAATAATATCAGTATTAGTAGCTACGATACTTAACACAATCAATATAAAAATTACAGAACTAAATATTCTAGTGGGTTTATCCATTTTCTCTGAAAAATCTGGAAAAAAATGCCGAATCAACATACCGATGGAAACTGGAATTATCGTAATGATTAAGATTTGTGCAATGGTTTGAAGAACTGGTAAAGTTATCGTTTGTCCCTCTCCGACAAAATAAATTAAGGAATAGGAAACAATTAATGGAATACTTATAACAGATATAAAACTACTAATAGCCGTTAAAGTAATAGATAATGCCGTATCGCCTCGACTTATATGTGTAATTAGATTAGAAGTCGTACCACCAGGACAAGCAGCTAATAACATAAATCCGACTGCTACCCTTGGCGAAAGATTCAACAAAGAAATAATTCCAAAAGCTATAATAGGTAAAAAAACCAATTGATTGGTTAAACCTATCAAGGTGGCTTTAGGGTAAAGGGCTATTCTTTTAAAATCGGCTACTACAAGTGATAACCCCATTCCAAACATGATTATAAATAGGGAGAGTGGGAGTATTACGGTGGTTAATATAGAATCTTCCATGCATTTGGGGCATTAGTTAAGAATAGACTTTATGCTAAAATATTTAGAGCTTCCCAATAATTGTCCCAATAACACAATTGGGATGAAAGCTCTTTATTCATAATTAATTTTAGAAGAAACACTAATATAAAGATAAACAGAAAGAAAATTGATATTTACTCATTTTTTAATTTGTGTAAAATCCCTGTCTGCGGCAGGCAGGCGTTCCTAATCTAATCTCTTGCTCACTACTTTTTTAGCAATGGATTATATCAGTTTCTTAATTGACGCTCTATAAATCAATTCTTACACTTATTCTTTTTTTGAACAATCCTTCGTTTTTTTTTATTTAAATAGTCCAGGAAAATTTTCTCTACCGTACACTTTTTAAAAACGCCGCCTTCGGCGGCTAAAATATGGGGTAAAAGTGTACGGTAGAGAAGGAAAATTTAGTGTAAATGATGTATTTTTCAACACACAATTCATTCAAACAAGCTATAACATGGCAAATAAAAGCTGGTTCTTTGTAAAAATAATATTAGCACTTTTCATCACTTATGCAGGAATACAACATTTTGTAAATCCTGACTTCTTTTTAAAGGTAATCCCCCCTTTTCTACTAGATTTTGGCTACCCGATTGTCTATATTTCGGGAGTCATTGAAATAGTTATAGGCTTACTAATGCTAACGAATAAGTATCAAAGAAATGGCGCAAGTTCTTTTATGTGGCTGATGATAGCCTTTTTACCACTTCATATTTGGGATGTTTTTGCAACAAATCCATTTACAGGTAATCAAACAAATGCCTTAATCAGGTTAGCAATGCAATTTCTTCTAATTGGCCTATCTTGGAAATTACAAAACCGCTACTCAAAGGAATAATTAGCTATCTCATTTATCTCCCGAACTCATCTACTCATTTTACCCACTTTACAAAGTGTCGTTTATTTATGTCTCAGTAAGTAGTGAGACATAATTAACCGTCACATACAAAAAAGAGTAAATGAGGTGATGAGTTTATGAGAAACTGATTGATAAACCTCATCAACTCATTTTCCTCTAAAATTAAAGTGTCGATTATATACACCTCAGTACTTATTTACATGAACCATTAATCAATCATCCTTTATTTTCTTCCATTTTTTCTTCCTTTCCATGTTTTGAAACTTGCTTAAAGGTTTTAACGCCTTTTTCGGTTAGAGATTTTTGATCGACTTCTACATTAGATAATATTTCTAATAAAACGCCTATTCTCCCTTCGGTATCAAAAAATTTATTAATAACAGCTACTTTTTGATTTTCCACAATACAGTATCCCGAATTAAAGCTGCCTTTTGCATAACGAATGGTGTAGCCCATTTCCTCAAAAAGTTCTTCAATTTTTTTTAATAAATGTTTAGTAAATTTCAGTTCTGCCATTCTTTTGTTTTAAACTTTTGTAAGTCAATTGTAGACTAAAAATATTAAACTTAAATTTACGCCTCAAGTTTGTCAAACTTTAGCTAGATTTTTGCTAATAATTAATTCGAGTTGTGGACAAAGTAAATTAGGTTTGTCCTTTGTACCTTTACTCCCCCGAAGTGGTTACAAACAACAAAGATAAGTTGCTCAATATGAAAAGACAATTATTAGAAACAGAACAAAAGGCGTTAGAGATTAATTTGAACGATAAAATTTATGGTTCTTTTGCAGAAATTGGAGCAGGACAAGAAGTGGCAAGGCACTTTTTTCAAGTAGGAGCCGCTGCTGGCACAATCGCTAAAACTATTTCTGCCTACGATAAAGTGATGTCCGATAAGATTTATGGTATTGAAAATACGGGTCGGTATGTTTGTGAGGCTAGGGTCTATAAAATGCTCGACCATGAATATGATTTGATGGAATCTAGATTGGATAATGAGCGTCCAGAAACTAGTTTCTTCTCTTTTGCAGATTCTGTGGCAGCTATTAACTTTAGTCGAACGATTAAAGGCAATGGGTGGTTAGGAATTCGTTTTCAATTAAAGCCTGATGCTCCACCCAATGATTTGGTTATTCATGTTAAAATGTTGGATAAAAACAATCAATTACAGCAGCAGGCTATTGGTATTTTAGGTGTAAATATGGTCTATGCTTGCTATAATTTCCACGACCAGCCAGAAACGCTATTAGAGTCTTTAATCGACAACTTAAGAGGTAGAATAAAGATTGACATGGTTCGCCTGACAGGACCAGATTTTGAAGAATTAGATAATCGGCATTTAAGTTTAATGTTAGTCAAACATAAACTAACCGAAGTAGCCATGTTTAATGAAAAGGGACAAAATGTCCATCCATCAGAGTTTTTATATCGTAAAAATTTAATGGTGGTACGAGGAAGCTTCCGTCCTGCTACGCTGGTCAATATGGACATGATTAAAACAGCCTACAAACAATTTAGAGAAGATGCGGGTTCAGATGCTCATAAGTGTTTTTTACTAACCGAAATTACGATGGATAACCTCTTGTCCGATGGAGATTTAGATGAAAAAGATTTCTTAGACAGAGCCGATTTATTATGTGAGTTAGGGCAAACTGTTGTCATTTCTGATTGTTCTCGGCAGCAAAAATTAATTGATTATTTCAAGGATTATAAAATTCCAAAATTAGGATTGGTAACCGGTGTTCGGGAATTATTAGAGATGATCAATCATACTTTTTACCAAAATCAGGATGGTGCTTTATTATCCGCTTTTGGGGAATTATTTACCAGAAATGTAAAGTTTTATGTGTATCCTGCTTTACAGGAAGGAAGTGGGGAGGTTATCAATTGTCAAAATTTACCTATTCCAGAAGGGATTAAATTTGTCTACAAACATCTATTAGGCAGTAGCCAAATACATGATATTCAAGGATATAAGGAAGAGGTATTGCATATTTTCTCCAAACAAGTTTTACAAATGATTCAGGATGATGAGAAGGATTGGGAAAAATTGGTGCCAACTAAGGTGGCTAATTTGATTAAGAAGAAATGCTTGTTTGGATTTCCCTATGAACAGATGGAGTTCGAGTATTAATCTAACTCCTCATCTTCTCGCCAATCAGTCCGAGCCAAAACTACTATAACTATTCCTGCTAAAATCATTAGTAATCGAATAACAAATCCAATTAATTGACTAGGTGCATCTATCCACGTTAAAAAAGATAATTGTACGCCTATTAAGCTTAAGACCAAGGCCAATCCCCCGACAATAAAAAGTAAAAAACCGATAATGGTTAATGTTGTTTTAGACATATCTATTTTTTAAAGTGTTTTTTTGCAGAGGGATTAGGGCAAAGGAACAAATATAAATTAAACTTCAATGACAAGCTCAATCTCAACTTCAAAACTAAAAAGATGCTGTCCAAAGCGCCTTGCCCTTTGCGAAATAAACAATTTAATACTTCGCTGGTTGACCAAGTTTAGGTAAACTTTTTGTAATAAAATCCCGAATATGATCATTAGCAGAGGCTAAATCCTCTTGTCTAAGATACATCATGTGACCACTTCGATATCCTTCAAACCTTAGTCGATCTTTCATTTTCCCACTTGGGTCTAACTGCCACATCGTGTATTTTGCGTCAAAATATTGAGTCGCACCATCGTAATATCCCGACTGGACCATCACATTTAAATAAGGATTTTGAGCCATTGCTTGTCTTAAATTTTCACCAGTTTTATCCCCACTTCTATCCCAGGGTCGAACGGGACCAAACATATTATATTTAATGTCCGTCTTAAATTTTAAATCATTTCTAAGGTAGTAATTAATCGCAGGCGTAAACGAATGCAACCAAGAAGTTAATTCTGAATTAAAATCTGGTCTTGTTCCAGCATCACTTTTGTCTAATCCCTTATACCGAGAATCCAAACGACCTATGGTATGCCCTTCTTCCCGCAACAGCTCCTTCCAAAAAAAAGAAGGAGAAACATCTAAATTATTTTGCAAAATGGCTTTTTCGGAAATCCCAGCATATTTTGCCATCTGCGCAGCCACGGCTTTCCTTTTACCTTCCTCAATAAATCCTCCCATAGACAAAGCAGGTATTAACTCATTAATCGTATAATTTTCTACTTCAGGTAGTAAATCGGTTAAATCTTTTTGTTGTAATTCTGGCGATAAGGCTTTGTGATACCAAGCTGCCGCTGTGAAATAAGGTAATCTATTAGCTACGCCGACGGGACCATCTCTTTTAACTCCCAAACTCGTAGGAGACACTAGAATGACCCCATTTAAATACATCCATTGGCGATTTTGTAATTCTAAGGCTAAGCCAGAAACTCTGGTTGTCCCATAACTTTCGCCAATCAAATATTTTGGAGAACGCCATCTATTATTTCTGGTCACAAATGTATTTACCCATTCCGCAAGGTATTTAATATCTGCATTCACCCCAAAAAATTTCTTTTTATCGACCTCTTTCCCAACAATTCTAGAGTATCCCGTATTAACAGGATTGACAAAAACAATATCTGCTACATCTATAATGGAATGAGGATTCTTTCGAATGCCATAGGGTTGGATAGGGAAACCTTCATCATCAATTTCTAAAATTCGAGGTCCTGTATAGGCAATGTGCATCCAAACTGAAGCAGAGCCAGGTCCTCCATTAAAGGAAATAACTAATGGTCTACTCGCATTATTGCCAACACCTTGTCTTTCATAATAAGTGTAAAACAAAGAAGCAATAGGTTGACCGTTCTCATCCCAAACAGGTTGAGTACCTGTTGTTGCTTTATAGTTAATTTGTTGCCCTTTAACACTTAAGACATGATTGGTAATTACCGTCGTATCGATAGGTAATTTTCTTGTTTTTTGTGCATTAACTTGGAAGGTAAAAATTAAAATTAGGGGATATAAAAAGAAAAATCGCTTCATTTTTAGTGATATTGGTTAGCATAAAATAAAAGGTCTTTGATAATTTTTGCAAAAGAGAAAAGGATGGTTGACTTCAGTCAACCTACTCTACCCTACTAAAATTCTTTTAGTGTTTTCGAGGGTGAAACGGTCAACCAAGCAATGAAATGTAAAAATTGTCAAAGAATCCAAATAAATAGTGATGCAAATGTAGCGAAATTTTTAAGTGAGTGATAAAAGATAGTGGATAAATTAAGGATTTTCTCCTAAAAATAAGAATACAGGCTGATCGATAATAGCAATTTTTCCGACTTGCAAGGTTTTGAAGATTTTCTAAGCTTTTGATATTCTAGGTCGGTCTGAATAGCTCTTTGGCTATCTAATATCACCTGATTACTGTAACAAAACCCTCCAAATTAGTAACAACATCTTCATAATTAACATAGCTGACTGAAACTACATAAACTCCATTAGGTGCTAATTTACCCGTATTAAATTTTTGTCCATTCCAGCCTTCATTGGCGTCATGGGTTTCAAAAATTAATTCTCCCCATCTGTTCCAAATGGATAAATAGAAAGATTCCGCTTCTTCTGCATTGCCAACACCAAAAAAACTATCATTAATACCATCTCCATTTGGCGTAAAGGCATTGGGTAATTTATAAGCAATATCAGGAACTACTAAAACCTCCAAAAAAGTAGTATCTGTACAGCCATTAGCAGCAGTAACCACTAATCGAACTTGTTTTCTACCGCTTTCTCTAAAGGTATAAACAGGGTTTTCTTGAAAAGAAAAGCCAAATCCGTCAAATAACCAATTCCAACGAACGGCATCTATTGATTCATCCATAAACGTAACAATTGGGTTCAATCTACTTACTTCGGAAGCATCCGCAGAAAAATTGGCTATTGGACTAGGCAAAGTAGTAATTAAATCACCAAAAGCGGTATCAATTTCACAACCAAAAGGAGAAGTAATAGAAATATTTAAAGGGAAAAGGCCAACTTCCTCATAGATATGAGTGGGGCTTACTCCCTCCCCTGTATTTCCATCCCCAAAATCCCAAAAAATCTCGTATTCTTCACTAATTGGGTCAGTTAGATTTACAAAAGTAATAGGTGCAGGCACACAGCCAGCTTCGGTAGAAGGGGCAATCACAATAAGGTTTGGAATGGGGAAATAAGGAACTTCTTTGGTAATACTTTCCGTACATTCATTGGTATCTCTTGCCGTTAAAGTAATATCATATCTTCCTGGTTCAGCAAATAGCAAGGAAACATTTTCCTGACTTGAACTACCAAAAGTATCTAATTCCCAGACTAATTCCTTTAAGGCATCGGGCCCTGCATCCGTAAAAGATAAATTGGTGAAATTAACAGGACTAGCTTGGCAAGTATCATACTCAAATTCAAAATCTGCCACTACTTCAGGAAAAATTTCGACCTGTACTAAAGCAGTATCTGTACAATTGGCAAAACCTGGGTTAAGTACCAAAAACCCATCATAAATACCTTCGCCAGGAAATTCTAAATCATCTGGATTCCATTTGGTAGAAGTGGTTTGTCTGCCAGGAATATCAAAAGACCAAAATTGGTTATCTATAAATCGTCGTTCACTACTTTCATTAATGATTTCACCATCTCCACAGATTCTAATATAATATAATGGCTCTCCATTTCTATCTCGTAATTCGGTTTCTTCCACATCACTTATCAAACCATTTCTACAGGCAGCTACATTAAATTGAAAATCTCTTCGTACTTCGTTCATCAAAATCCCATCCTGAAAAGCTTGTACACAAACACCAACTACATATTGACCTGTGGTATTAGGAAATCCAGTAATCAATCCTGTTGCTGCATTTATAGTTACATCTGGTTCGCCTATATTAGCAAAAGCATTTATAGGGCTATCCACAGAAAACCCTGTGACATATCGAACAGGATCGTAAGGTGGAGGTGTTTCAGGATTTGGCGTCACGCCATCTGGTGCATCTGTTACCGTAGGCCCTCCCATGAAATTATTACCTCCACCATTAAAGGGCGTACAAAAAGAATAAACTAAAGAATCGCCCTCTGGGTCCGTTGCTGAATGATCGAAGTTAATATCTTCTCCTTGGCAAATTACAATCGGTGGAAAATCATTAAAAGTTGGGCTACTATTACAAGAATCCTGTGTGACTGGAAAAATTTCTGCCAAGTAAGTGGCCCCTACATCTCTGGGAGAAATAATATTATTAATGGTTACATTTCTACAACAACGCTGATAAGCTAAAGTAATGCTATTATCTGAATTTGGAAGCCTCGCAGAAAATCTGTAGACGCCCTCTTCCACACAAACATTTGGTGGTGCAATCAAACAAGGATTACTTAAATTTGGTTCAATATTTCTAACGGTTGGCGCATTTAAAAAAAGCACATCAATGATAGCGGTTCCATCAAAAAAAGTAACATGAGCGGGAGATGGATTATCACAATCCGCCTGAGCATCAAAACAAGCTCCATTTCCTGCACAGTCTCTATAAATTCGCATAGTAAAATCATAGTTACCATTTCCTCTACATACATAGGTAACTTCTCCTCCAATAATATGCCTAGCCTCTAATTGAGTACTAAATAATAAAAGTATGCAAGGAAGTATTCTTTTTAACGTCGTCAAAATGTTTATTTCTTTTATTTAGTAACTGATGTTACGCAAAAAAGGACTACGAAGTAGTCAAACTATGAATAGCCCAGTATTTCCTGCCTACCGGTAGGCAGGAAATGCTGGGTTTGAATATTTTTGGGTAGCCTTAGAGCTACGAAGTAGTTCAACTACTATCAAGGGATTTCTTATAAAATTTCTAAGCTAGGTGTCCTTAACAAATTTTGCCGTATCGAACGGAAAAAATTGTTTTTCAGGTATAGAAGCGGTTATTTCTATCAAGTCCTAAGATAAATAAAAGCCCTCAATAATTATCTTACAACAGTAACAAAGCCATCTAAAGTCGTAGTGACGTCTTCATAATTAACATATTGAACAACTACCACATAGACGCCATTAGGTGCTAATTTGCCAGTATTAAATTTTTGTCCATTCCAGCCTTCGTTAGCATCATTGGTTTCAAAAATTAATTCTCCCCATCTGTTCCAAATAGTCAATCTGAAAGATTCCGCTTCATCTGCATTACCAACTCCAAAAAATTCGTCATTGATACCATCCCCATTTGGCGTAAAAGCATTGGGCAATTTATAGGCAATATCAGGTACTACTAAAATCTCAGAAAAAGTAGTATCCACACAGCCATTAGCAGCAGTAACTACTAGTCGAACTTGTTTTCTACCACTTTCCCTAAAGGTATAAACAGGGTTTTCTTCAAAAGAAAAACCAAACCCATCAAATAACCAATTCCACCGAATGGCATCGATTGATTCATCCATAAAAGAGACAATCGGATTTAGTCTGCTTACTTCAGATGCATCTGCTGAAAAGTCTGCTATAGGACTAGGTAAAGTAGTAATTAAATCACCAAAAGCAGTATCGATTTGACAACCAAAGGGAGTAGTCACAGATATATCCAAGGGAAAAGTGCCTACTTCTTCATAAATATGAGTTGGGCTTATTCCTTCACCTGTGGTTCCATCCCCAAAATCCCAAATCACCTCATATTCTTCATTAATCGGATTCGTTAAATTTTGAAAGGTAATGGGGGCAGGCACACAACCTACCTCTGTAGATGGCGCAATAACGATGACTTCAGGTATAGGAAAATAAGGTACTTCTTTGGTTATATTTTGTGTACAATTATTTAGGTCTCTAGCTGTTAACGTAATGTCATACCTACCTGGTTGGTTGAGTTGTAAAGTAACATCTTGATCAAAGGAAGTTCCAAAAGTATCTAATTCCCATTTTAATTCTCGTAATGCATTAGGGCCAGCATCAGAAAAAGACAGATTGGTAAATTCGACAGGACTCGTTCCACAAGTATCAAACTCAAATTCAAAATCTGCCACTACTTTTGGGAAGATATCAACCTGTACTAATGCGGTATCTGTACAGTTAGGAAATCCTCTATTTAATATTAACAAACCATCATAAAGTCCTTCTCCAGGAAAAACCAAATCGCTTGGATTAAATAGATTGGACGTTATTGGTCCTCCTGGAACATCAAAGGTCCAATATTGATTTTCAATAAATCGCCGCTCTCTACTTTCATTAATAATGTCTCCATCGCCACAAATTTTTATATAATATAATGGCTTCCCGTTTCTATCTCGAAGTTCTGTTTCTTCTATATCACTCACAAGTCCATTTCGGCATTCGGCTACATTAAATTGAAAATCACGCCTTACTTCATTCATCAATATTCCGTTCTTATCATAAGCTCGTACACAAACACCAACTACATATTGACCGATAACCCCTGGAAATCCAGAAATCAACCCCGTAACGGGATCTATACTTACGGGTGGTTCATTGAAAACAGTAGTAATATTAAGGGGTTTACTAAAACTATAGCCAGGCGTAAATCTAACAGGTTCATACTCAGGAGGGGTTTCCGGATTTGGGGCTAATCCATTAGGTGCATCAATTGGAACTGTTGAATTTGAACTCCCATCCCAACCACCTCCATAAAAAGGTCGGCAAAAAGAATAAACTAAAGAATCTCCATCAATATCAGTAGCTGAATGGTCAAAATTCACATCTTCACCTCTGCAAATTACAATAGGTGGGAAATCATTAAAAGTTGGACTACTATTACAAGAATCTCTTGTGATAGGAAATAATGTAGTCGTATAAGTAGATCCAGAAGTTCGAGGGCTAATAATATTAGTAATGGTATTATTTCTGCAACACCGCTGATATGAAACCGTTATGTTGTCGCTATTTAGACTCAGTTGAGCAGAAAATCTATAAATCCCCAACTCTACACAAACATTTGGTGGAGCAATTAGACAAGGGTTACTTAGATTTGGTTCGATTTTAGATATTTCTGGTTGTGGTAAAACAACTGTACTTAATACGACTGTGCCCTCAAAAAAAGTAATGTTCCCTTCTAGTGATGCTCTACCACAATTTGAGTCAGAATCAAAACAAGCTCCTCCACCTGCACAATCTCTGTAAATCCGCATGGTGAAATCATAATTTCCATTTCCATTACATACATAAGTAATCTCTCCTCCAATAATGTGGGCTGCTTCAAGTTGAAAACTCCAACCAAAGAAAAGTAAGAATAAGGTGCAGGTTCTTAAAATTGCCAAATCGTTCATTTATTTTGATAGTTCTTCTTTGACAAATCCTGTAGAAAATTGTACGTTGTCTTCTCCCATAGCTATCTCCTCGGTTTTAAAATTAGGGGATTTGTCAAAGATTAATTTTTATCCATACCAACAATAGTCAATGGTGGGCGATACTTTGAAAGTATCGCTCACCATTGACCGCCTAATTGTTAACTATTTTTACCATAAAATTATTACGGACTATAAAACAAGGTATAAATATCTATAAATTTCAAAAGAAATCTCTTTTAATTTAAATAGTGTTGTTTTTTAAGTTAAAGGTTGCAGTAAGCTTACTAAACTAAAATTACACGTTTTAGAGGGATAAAAAAAAAGGAAAGGAAACATTTGACAAAAAATGTATAACAAGAGTCAATAAAGTGGCAATAAATAAGCCCCGCAATAATTAAATTGCGGGGCAAAAGCTAGACGAAGAAAAAAATTCTTGCGCCTAAAAAGTAATTAATTGCAAGCGGATGTCTCCGCCCACCTTAATTTAACAAAAACTGTTACTTTGCCTCTAAAAATGGATAACGGTAATCCATTGGAGGATTAAAATTTTCTTTTATAGTACGTG
>CAZXYA010000282.1:0-11687 GCA_964644655.1 uncultured Saprospiraceae bacterium
GATTCTGGATAAAGTATTTAGGTAAGGTTGGGATATGCTCTGGCATAAATAAGCCGTTATCTTCTGGTAAACCCTTGAATACAGCCTCTTTTAAGTCAACAAACTTGTCTGGACTCTTGGTACTATATAGTCTCATTTTCCTATTTATTTGAAAGTGAAAACCTCCAAGCTTTTTAAAAAGCTTGGAGGTTTAGATGTATATTAATGAATAATTAGGCTACATTCGTATAGCCCCTTCTTGATTAATGGTCGAAATAAATAGCTCATTTTTGATATTAATAGCATCAAAAACGCGCTGCATGGCTGCTCCTGCTCGTTCGGCTATGGTGATATTTTTGCTTAAGGCAAAGATAGATGGTCCTGCGCCAGAGATACTACAGCCCAAAACACCTGCTTTTAGCGCTGCTTCTTTGACTTTATGAAAGTCTGGAATTAACTGTGCTCGCTGTGGTTCTACAATAACATCATTTAAAGAACGGCTGATTAAGTCCAAATCTGAGTTATATAAACCAACAATTAAAGCACCTAAATTGCCTGTTTGCGTAATTGTTTTTGCTAAAGTAGTCGTATCGCTTAATACTGCTCTAGCATCTCTAGTCAATATTTTGACATGTGGATAAACCACAGTTGCGTATAGTCCCTCTGGCGTAACTAATTGATGAACATCTAAAGTCGGATTATCCCGAATTAAAAGCATCCCCCCCATCAAGGAAGGCCCTACATTATCCGCATGATAAGCGCCATCTGCAACTTCTTCTCCTGCTACGGCAAATGGCAATAGTTCTCGTTTAGTCAATGGCCGGTCTAATAGCTCATTGATAATCATTGCCCCTGCTACGGCACTTGCAGAACTAGACCCTAGCCCACTCCCAAAAGGCATTTTCTTGTGTATTTCTATTTCTATGCCTCGCTTTTCTTCACCCAAATGCTCTAGTAATCTTTGTGCTGCGAACCCTGCGGTATTTTTTTCTACTTCATAAGGTAGCTTCCCCTTATCTCCCGTAATCTTTACGATTCGTAACCCCGGCTTATTAACAAACCGCCCGACAATCTCGTCCCCAGGTTTGTTCAAGGCAAAGCCTAGTATATCGTAACCACAAGCCACGTTAGCAACGCTGGCTGGGGCAAAAACTTTGATTCCTGTCTTACTCATTTATTTTAGTGATTGGTGGCTGGTGATTAGTGATTGGTTGAATATTTTTTATTTAAGTTATTGATTATCAATCGTTTATGGTTTTTTTGATGGATTCCTAACCCTATTTTATTCAATTACTCCGTGGTTGTTTAAAGTACGAAATTTTCGTCTACTCCCCTGCATTTACATACAGGTTTAATCACTTCGTGATTACAGGATTAAGAACTTTTGTTTTGATATAAATACTCGATAACCTAGCATTTCACAACTTAGAAAGCTGTGTTATCTTGATCTAATATTTTTTATCGTGTTACGAGTTACAAATCACAAACTTATTTTAAATAATTTCCAATTTTTATAATTTCTGCAAAGACTCCAGCTGCAGTTACTTCTGCCCCAGCGCCCGGACCTGTTACCACTAATGGTCGTTCTCTATATCTTTCTGTTGTGAAAACAATCATATTATCACTACCACTTAGCGCATAAAACGGATGGTCTGGTCCTACGCTTTCTAGGGCAATAGACGCTTTTCCATCTTCTAATTTTGCAATCATTCGTAGCACTCCTCCTTTATCTGCTGCTTCCTTTCGCATAGCTTCAAAGTAATCATCTGCTTTTTCTATTTCTACCATTAGCTCCGCTACAGTTGCGGCATCATTACATGCTTGTGGTAATATATTTTGAATATTGACATGTTCTGGTTCCATTGCTAACCCTGTTTCTCTTGATAAAATGATTAACTTTCTTCTTACATCTAAGCCACTTAAATCTTCTCTTGGATCTGGTTCTGTATAGCCTCGTTCCTTGGCTTCTTTTACTATCTTACTAAATTTAGTACCTTCTTTAAAGGAATTAAATATGAACGATAATGAGCCTGATAATACGCCTTCTATTTTTATAATTCTATCGCCACTATTGATTAAATCATTAAGGGTAGATATTACTGGAAGCCCAGCGCCTACATTTGTTTCATAAGCAAATTGTACACCTCGTTTTTCCGCTGTTTGTTTTAATGTTTGATATTGGGCATAAGAAGAAGATGTAGCTATCTTGTTAGGTGTTGAAATAGATATGCTACTATCTAGGATTCCTTCGTAGTATTTATCTATTTCTTTGTTGGCAGTATTATCAATAAAAATAGTATTGGATAGATTTAAATCCTTCATTTTTTTGATAAACCCAGCAAAAGAAGTCTTTTGTTCCGAAGCTAATAAACTATCTTTCCAATTATCCAAGTCAATGCCTTCTGGGTTGAATAGCATCTTTTTACTATTGGATAAACCAATAACTTTTATTTCTAGCGACTGCTTTTCTTTTAGATAAGCTGCTTGTTCCTTGATTTGTTTGATTAGCGTACTGCCTATCAAGCCTACACCAATCATAAATAGATGTATTTCTTTGGTATCCGATAAAAAGAAAGATGCATGAAGGGCATTTAATGCCTTTGCCTCGTCTTCCTTATTGATAACAACAGAGATATTTAATTCGGAAGAACCTTGTGCAATGGCAATGGCATTAATCCCATTTTTACCTAAAGAGCGGAATAAACGCCCTGAAATACCGGGCTGATAGCGCATATTTTCTCCAATAATAGCGACTACTGCTAAATCATCTTCTACCTTTATTGGATTAACCAAATTGGAGCGCATCTCATGCTGAAACTCTTTTTCTACTTCTTTCTTTGCTTTTTTAGCATCTTTAGGCTGTACTGCAAAGCTGATAGAATATTCAGAAGACCCTTGAGTAATCAGGATAATATTAACATTAGCAATGGCTAAAGCATTGAATAAACGTCCTGCTGTACCTGGTACGCCAAACATACCACTACCAGAAAGTGTCAATAAAGAAATATTGCCTATAGAGGAAATTCCCTTAACTGCTGGTCCATTTTCATCTTTTTCATTAGAAATATAAGTGCCTCCAAAACTTGGATTGAAGGTATTCTTGATATAAATAGGAATATTCTTCGTAAATGCAGGCTGAATGGTTGGTGGGTAAATTACCTTAGCTCCAAAATGAGACATTTCCATCGCTTCCCCGTAAGTCATAGTTGGTATGGTAAACGCCTTTTTGACTTTTCTTGGGTCGGTTGTCAATACGCCGTCTACATCTGTCCAGATTTCTATGGCTTCTGCTTGCAAGCCTGCAGCCAATAGAGCAGCTGTATAATCGGAACCTCCTCGCCCTAAAGTCGTCGTTAATCCGCCCTTTGCTGCTGCCACAAACCCTGTTGCTACTTGGATATTGCTTACTTTTTCGTAATGTGCTTTGATATTCTCATAAGTAACACTTAAATCAACTTTTGCTGCGCCAAAGTTTTTATCGGTTACAATTATTTCTCTAGCATCTAAATAATCTGCTGGAAGCCCATTTAAAGTTAAGGCATTAGCGATAATATAATTAGAATTTCGCTCTCCAAAGCTCAATACATAGTCCATTGTTCGTGGAGAGGCTTCTCTTACTAGAAAAATTCCATGTAGAATATCCTTAAGCGTTTTATGATTCTTTTCTAAGCCTTTTAGCACCTCTTTTTCCGTCGTCGTTTTCAATAAATCTTTTGCTGCTTGAATATGTCTAGCGCTAAATGCCTCGAACAATTCTACATAAGAATCATCTGCACAGGCTGCTTTTGTACTCATTTCTATTAAAGAATCGGTTACCCCACTAAAAGCAGAACAGACAATGGTGAATTTTTCTCCTTTTGCCTGATAGGTTTTTAGTATCTCTATAATACTTTTAATTCGTTCTGGTTTAGCTACGGATGAACCTCCAAATTTTAGTACCTTCATTTGTTAGTAACTATGTGTGTAACAACTAATAAAATGAGAATCTTTGTTAGTTATTATGATGTGGATAATTATATGACTTATCTTTCTACGTAATATATGTATAATGTTTTCCAAAAAGATTTGCGAAAATATTAGTTTGACTATTACCTAGCAACTATTTCTCCAACTAAAAATCATTTCTACTTTTATTGTTGGTAAGTTTACAAGCTTATCTGTGGAAAAATGTTAATAATTTAAATTTAGTTCCAAATGAAGGAGGTCAAAATTTGTGCTTGTTTATTTGTTTCTCTCTTTTTTTTAACGGCTTTTATTGATGATAGAGGAGATTGGGGCTTTTTTGCTCATCGAAGAATTAACCGTTTAGCCGTTTTTACTTTACACTCGGATATTATTGGTTTTTATAAAAATCATATTGAATATCTAACTGCTCATGCTACCGACCCAGATATGCGTCGGTATGTCGTGCCAATTGAAGGACAAAAGCATTTCATTGATTTGGATCGCTGGAAGGCAGAAACCTTGCCGACTACTTTTCGAGAAATTAGAAGATTATTCGCTGAGATAGTCATCATTGATAGTAATCAGGATACTTTGCAGATATTTGGAAAAAATGTGCCGCCAAAAGGGGCATATAATATTCATTTGAAAGGGAAAAATTTTCCTTCTTTTTTCAATCGAGATAGTATTGTCTTATTAGCTTCGGATTATAATGACTTTTTTCACCAACATATTTATCATCCGCAATATTTTGAAAAATGGAAATTAAATTGCGATAGTATTCAAGCCTTTTTTGAGTTTCATGATTTTGAACTGGATTGTAAAAAAGCTTATGCCTTGGATACCTTTGTTGTTCATGGTGTACTACCCTATAATTTAATCCGATTGCAAACTTCTTTAACCAATGCAATGGTCGAAGAAAACTTAGATAAAATTTTAAGAATTTCGGCTGATATGGGGCATTATATCGGGGATGCTCATGTGCCGCTTCATACAACGAGTAATTATAATGGCCAACAAACGGACCAATTAGGCATTCATGCTTTTTGGGAAACTAGATTACCCGAAATGTTCGCAGATGATACCTATGATTTTTTAGTCGGACAATCGGAATATATTTATGATGTTCGGCAACACTATTGGAGGATTGTCAATGAAAGCCATGCTTTAGTGGATGATGTTTTGGAAATTGAAAAAGCGTTGAGCTTAACTTATCCCGAAGACCAACAGGATTGTTTTGTGGAAAGGGGAGAAGGTTATATTCAAAAAATGGCTTGTGATGAATATGCTCAGTTATACCATGAAAAACTAAATGGGCAAGTTGAAGACCGATTTCGAGCTGCGATTAAGGCTGTTGGTGATGCTTGGTACACCGCTTGGGTTGATGCAGGGCAACCTGATTTGCAGACTATTTTTGATAATCGAAAAATTAAGGAAGAGATTGAGGCAGAAAAAAAATTGAAGGCCGCAGTTTTATCTAATAAAATAATTGGTCGAGAACATTGACACAAGAAATCTATAAAGCAATCAAATTTATGGAAAAATAATAATTATTATGAATATTATTTCCTTTGAAACTATTATAGTTGCATTTTATATTTTATTAAAAAGTATGTGTTTTCTAAAGGCGAAAATGGCTCAAAAAAAATGGCGCTGAGAATCGTTTATTTTTAAGCCTTCTGGACTATGGTACAGAATATGAAAACTATAACGGCTTTTTTTGACCTAAATTGTACTGTTTTTAGAAATTATTTTATAATAAAATGTTATTTATAATTAATTAATTTTAAGTGTTTTACGATAAATATATTTAAATATTTTCTTTTTTAGAGTCACCAAAAATGCTTCATTATTTTTTTCCGTCAGATTGATGCTTATGACCATAAAAAGCGCAAAAAACGCCAAGTGCATCAGTCAAAGCATCATAAATGTCCATATTTCGACCAGGAATAAATTGTTGGAGAAATTCTGTCAAAAATCCAAGTAAGACCAACCAGATAATAATTTCTGTATTTCTTGCTTTATTGGTAAGTGCTTTTAATGCTTGGTAGGTCAAAAATGCAAATAATAAAAAATGAGCTACTTTGTCTAAATAATTGCCAGCGATTTTTCCATTGCCCGGTGTGAGGGTGGCAACTAGTACTAATAGAAGGCTGATAACAAATAGGGGAGTGATTTTCATTTTGGGATTTTAGGTTGGTTGACTTTAGTCAACCTATTATATTAAAATAGTGCTGTTTAGCCAAATTTAAAATGAAAACATATTGGACGAAACGCTTGGAGGTCTGAGATACGCTCCAAGGTTTTTGTAGCTAGACCTTAGAGCGTCCTTCAGACCTCCAAGTGCCTATTAAAAGAAAGTATTATCTGTTAACTTGTAATTTATAAAACATATGTTGACTGAAGTCAACCAACCGATTATTTTTTTCGTTCTGTTACATAAGTAACCAAATCTCGTAAAGCGGTACGAACGTCTGATGCTGGAAAACGGTCTAAAATTTCAAAAGCTTCACTTCTATAACGATACATAACTTCGGTGGCGTATTCTAGTCCACCACTACCCTTTACAAAGTCAATTACTTCCGCTACTTTTTCTGGTTGATTATTATTTTTCTTGATAATCTTGATAATTTTTTTCTTGGTGCTTCTCGGTGCTTTTTCTAAGGCAAAAATTAAAGGTAAGGTCATTTTTTTCTCTTTGATGTCATTGCCTACTGGTTTACCCACATCATCTGTTCCAAAATCAAATAAATCATCTTTGATTTGAAATGCCATGCCTATTTTTTCACCTAATAATCTAGCATTTTGAATTTGAGTTTCATCTTGCGTTACAGAGGCGGTTCCTGCTGCACAAGCTGAGGCAATTAAAGAAGCGGTCTTTCCTTTGATTACCTCATAATACACCGATTCATCAATATCTAACCGACGAGCTTTTTCCATTTGCAACAACTCCCCTTCCATGATTTGTTCGGTGGCGGTTGCCATAAAATCTAATAACTGATATTCTTTATTTCTAATGGCGGTCAAAAAACATCGAGATACTAAATAGTCTCCAACTAACACCGCTATTCGATTTTTCCAAAGCGCATTGATAGAAAAAAAACCTCTACGTTCATTGGAATCATCAATGACATCATCATGGACTAAAGTACTGGTATGCCCTAATTCTACACAGGTGGCAGCTATGTAAGTCGATTTCGTGGCTGGTCCACATAATTTGGCGCAAAAAATAACAAACATCGGGCGCATCTGTTTCCCTTTCCGACTGGCTATATAATAAGTGATTTTATCTAAGAGTGGAATTCGACTAGCGATGGACTTTTTGAAATATTCCGTAAAGATTTTCATCTCCGCTGCTATCGGCGCTTTTATATCTTTAAGTGATTGCTTTTTTTTCAATAAAGTTAGCATTGCTTAATTTTTTAGAGAGCAATTAGATTTCCTTCGATAGGAATTTTTAGGTTAACACTCCAAAGATAAAGGTTGTTTTCAATTAATTCAATTTTTTTTGAAAGTTTATATTTTGCTTGCCGCTCTCCTATTCTTTTAGTTGATAAATATCTTCTAAATTTCTGCCTAAACCATTATAATCTAAACCATAACCAACGACAAATTTATTCGGAATTTCAAAACCGATATAATCTACTTTTAATGGAAATTTTAAAGCTGTTGGTTTTTGTAGCAAAGAAACAATCGTAATTGATTTTGGATTGAATTTTTTTAGTGTTGGTAAAAAATGATAAATGGTTGTTCCTGTATCTATTATGTCTTCTACTAAAATTACGGCTCTATCCGTTAAGTCTTCTTGTAGCCCTATTTGTGTGGTTACTTTGCCACTAGACGTTGTTCCTTCATAAGAGGTCAATTTTATAAAGGAGATTTCATGCTCAAAATTGCATGCTCTAACTAAATCTGCCGCAAAAACAAAAGACCCATTTAATATCGCTAAAAGTATAGGATTTTTTCCTTTAAACTCTTTTGTTAGCTCTTTTCCTATTTCCTCCACTCGCTGTTTTATTGTTTTTTTATCTATGTAGGTTTCAAAAGACAAGTCTTGTACCTGTACTATTTTGCTCATAAGTTTGTAGCTATTAATTTTTTATAACAATATGATTTTTTGTTTGCTTAAGTATTAATTCGTTGCTAACTTTTTTCAGCAACGGGTTTGGTTAGCAACGCCTGCCTGCCGCAGGCAGGGATTTGACGAGTTAGACGATATTTTAAAGTTTTTTCTAATGTCAATTTTAAACCCTTATTCATTTTACTTTTTAGTGAATTATATTACGTTTTTTGTTTATTGACGAATTCATAGTTCACCTTTCTATTGTTTTTTTATTTTACTGGAAGGTGTGGCAATTTTTAAATATTCCTCTACATTTTCATTCGGAACAGCAACAGCTAAATGGTAATGTTTGATTTTCCAGCCATCATTGGTTAATTCCAAAACACCTGACCCTCGACAAACACCCATCCAAGTATCTAAAGATTCTTCAAACCAAGCGGTTTCTTCATCATCTGACAAATAAAAGGCTCGGTCGATGGTGGTAAAATCCCATGCACTATTCCTATCAAAATATTCTTTAGACCATTCCTTCATTTCGTCTCGTTTCCATTTTTCGGTAGCATCTGTGCCTATGTAAATACCATCAGCTGCCATACTGCCAAAAAATACATCCTCATCTGCTGTTGCGGCGGCTTTATGCCAAGCATTCATTAATTCATTGAGGGATTGTTGTAAATTAGGCATTTCTGTGATGCAATCTTTACGCCTTCTGGTATCCGTGATATGGGAAATTTTCCAACCTTCCGCAGTATTTACAATATGAAAAGCATTGACCCCACAATGACTTAGTTTTTCTCCTACATAAAAAGTGTATTCTGTCCATACAGAAGCTAGATTGCCATCTACTCGTACTTTATAAGACCAGATTTTTTCATCGTAAATTTCGGCATGTGGGGTACCTACTGATTTCACCCAAGCATCTACACTTCCGCCTTTTAAAACAGGAATTCCTTCTTTATTGGTAAATGAAGATTGTAAATGTGCTGCTGGATGTAAGACAGAACGAAGTATGGTGGAATCGCCTGCTCGCATACCATCGAATAGTGTTTTAACAACATTGATGGCTGCTTGTTCTGAGGTTATTAAGGTATCTTTTTGGGTATTTCCAATATTTAGGAAAGTGGTTAAGGTTAGTATAAATAAAATGTACTTTTTCATATCTTTAGAATGTGTTTGTTCTTTTCCACAAAGTACGATTTATTTTGTTAAATGATGAATGATAAACGATGAACGATAAATTCGACTATAACCAATAGAAAATTAATACTATTAACTGATGCTAGAGCAGGGTTTAAAGGATTATTAAGTAGTCAAACTCTGAATAGCTCAGTATGCCTGCCTGCCGGTAGGCAGGAAATGCTGAGTTTGAAACTTTTTTGATACTACAATAACTACAAAGTAGTTTAACTACTTCATAGTTGTGAGACGATATTGATATTTCCCCGTAGATGGGTATCTATGACTATTCCTATTTAAATCCTTCAGATTTTTTGCGTAATATTAGTTAGTAAAGTAACTATTCAAATAAAAATAGGCTGCATAATTTCTTCATTATGCAGCCTATTTTAACTTAACTATTTTGGACGGTCTCTAAAATCATTTGACGAATTCATCGTTCATCATTTTATACTAGCTTTTAAAAATCTCCGCTAATATTTGTTCTAATTGTGGAGACCGTAACTTGCGAGCAATGATTCTACCCTCTTGGTCTAATAAAATGGTATGAGGAATGGAACTAACAGAATACATTTTAGCGACTTCATTTTTCCATCCTTTCAAATCACTTACATGTTCCCATTCTAGTCCATCTTGTTTTATCGCTCGTTCCCAAGAAGCTTTGGTTCTATCTAAACTGACACCCAATACTTCAAAGCCTCGATGATTATATTTTTCGTACAATTTTTTAACATGTGGATTTTCTCTTCTACAGGGCCCACACCAACTTGCCCAAAAATCGACTAATACTATTTTACCTCTTAAATCGCTCAATTTTAAATCGTCACCAGCTGGTGTTTTTTGCACAAAATCTGGTGCAACTTCGCCTTGACCAAAGCCTGTTGCTGTATTAATTCGCTTTTTAAGCGGCGCAATTAATTGAGGATATATGGGGTCATATTTTTTCAATAGCCTTTTTCCGTAAAGCATATAATTTTTATGCTTTTTATCATCTAATGCTGTAACGACCCCTGATAAAGCCAACTGATAAGCATGTGGATTTGGCGCAACTTTATTTAAAGCATCATCTAAATAAGATTGATGTAATAATGGGTCTATACCTGATGTACTCAAGGTAGCTGTATATTCTTTGAAGGCTTCGTAGACCCAAGGATTGTAACTGTAATAAGGATTTTTAAAATCAACGAATTGAAAGAATTGGTTGGCAAAATAATCTATTTCTGTATAATAACTATCTGTCGTATTTTGAAAAGAAAGGTAAGTATTTAAGGCCGCAATTTCGGCTAGTAAAGGATTTTTAGCTTTATACTCATTTAATAAAGCTATTTTTTTATCATCAATTTCACTCATTTCAAAAATTGCCATTCTTTGAGCGCCTTCATCTGATTTTGCACCTTGTAAGTCCTGCATTTTTTGCCCCATCTCTTGCTTTAAGGCGGTAAATCTTTCTTTTAATCCTTCATATTCTTGATTTAATTTAGACTCTATGGCTGCTTTGGTTAAATCAGCACAAGTACCTTTTATTTTTACATCACTTTCTGTACCTAGAATAATTGGCTTTAATTGGCTTGGATTTTTTCCTAAGTAATAGAATTTTGCGGTGCTTTGAGGTATTTTTAATTCATAGGTTTTTCCTTTTTTAATAGCAGTATGTACCCTATCAAAACCGAAACCTTCAAATTGATATAGAAAAATAGAATCCGTAGCTTCACATCCTTGTAAGTCTATAGATAATTTTACTTTTTTGGCTAACTCTGTGGAATTGGTGAAGGCAAACAAGAAAAAACTAATGCCTAAAATGGAAATGTAAAGTATCTTTTTCATTATGATGGGATATAATAGATGAATTATTTATTTTAAATAAAAACAATATAATTACATATTGTTGTATTGTTGCTTCTATTGTTTAACTCTTATTTCTTGGTAAAGTTAAAAATTCTTTAGGATTCCTGTTATTAATTTTTTGAAGAAAAGATAAAATCCGTTGGGATATTTTTCTTTTCCCCAACAGATTATCATTATTAATTTTATTATACGTTAGCTATATCTCAATCGATGTTCACATCTAAATCTTCTAATACACTTAGTAGCAATTGTAAATCTTCAAAAAATTCTCGAACTAGTTCAAAACTAACATTTGATTGAAAAATATGAGGCTCTAATAAATTTCTTGGCTCTGGAACGGCTAGAAATATTTGACTGCCAATAAAAGAGATATAAATTTCTTTCTCCGTTTTTTCTCCATAGTTTAAAATTGCCTTTTGCATTTCTCGGGACAATATATTGTTTACATTCGCATTTTTACTAGCCATAACAATAAAGATTTCTCGAAATCTTCTTGATACAATATCTTCTGCAATTCTACAGCCAATTCTATTTAATTCTTTGATTGTTCTGGATTGGTATTGACTAAATGCTCTTGGTAAAACTATAACTCTACTTTTTTTTGAATGTGCTTTTGAATTAAAGTTTCCTTTAAAAAATACGCCTTTGAATATATAATTTGAACGATTTCTTACTTTTGAAT
>CAZXYA010000283.1:0-11687 GCA_964644655.1 uncultured Saprospiraceae bacterium
ACTATGCAACAGTTTTGCCTATTTTTTTTGGACGACTTTTCGTCCAAAGTCTAATATTGAAACGTGTGTTAAACAATCCTTTTTTTAGGGTGGAGCATATTGAGCAGTTGTTATTCTTTAACTTGGATAAACTGGTCTGGCAGAATTTTTCTAAAGGGTGGATCAACTTGGAAGGAAAGAAAGTTGATTTGGAAACTATACAGAGGATTGTATAGTTTCCAGAATCATTCAATTTTGAAGTTATTTTTTTAGTGCCTTTTCTAATCTATCTAAGCGTTTTTCTAAAGATTCTATTTTATCATTCTGTTCTTTGTTTTCTTTATCTTTTTCAATTAAAGACACCCAAAGCCATTCTATTTGGCGAAGTAGTGTAGCATCCATTTCAGCCACATCAATACCTGTTTTGACTAATTCTTTAGCAGATGGAACACCAAATAAATGGCTATGCTTGGCAATATGTTTTTCTACTTTTTTGAGGGTAGGTGTTTTATCAAAAGCATCATCTGCCCATCTTACAGATGTTTCTAATGCTACTCGAATTCTCTCCGCAAGAATACCTTTTTCAACATACATCTTATAATCCCCCGGTCGAGAATCTACAGGGATGTCTCCAATAACTACTTTTCCTCCACGAACATTTAATTGTGTATCACCTCCGTCTGCATTAATAAATAAAGAAGATACTGTTCCATTATTTCTAGCTTGGATTTCATTATTATCTATTCCTATATTTAAGGCACTAGTTACTCCTAAAATAAGGAAGCCTCCACTTGCTTGATTTACGTCTGAGGTGCTTAAAATATTTAGTCTTGCTTGTGGTGATGCTGTACCAATACCAATATTTCCATCCTTATTGATATACATTCGATTATTGACTCCGTTTGTTCTAAAATTTAATCCTCCGTTAACAAACTCATTTGATAAAGTGATACTTTCAGTACTAGCATTATCAAAACCTAACCAACCTTTTCTTCCTGCATCATAACCATCGGGATAAAATTGAAGGTACGCATGTGTGTCTCCTTCTAAATTTAAAAGCCCTGCATTACCTTTTAGATGTAGTTTACTCTCAGGCTCATCTGTACCAATACCAACTGTTCCATTATTATAATAAGCGTCTGTATTATTTTTTAACCAAACAGAACCCCCAGACGCACCTCCCCCCAATACTATCCAAGCACTCCCCTCATAAAACCAAAAGCTACTGGTCGTATTATCAAAAACTAATAAGCCTTTAGCAGGGTTAGCAATAGCTACCCTTTGAGTCGTTGTCATTCGAGGAACGAGCATCCCTTGTTCCGTAGACTCTATATTCATTATGGCACTTGGTTCTGTTTGTGCGAAAGAAATAGTATAAGTGCAAAATAGTATGATTATTACTAATAGATGCTTTAAATAATTTTTCATGATATTTAGTTTTTAGTGCTATTTTTTAATAATGTTAGTTTTAGAGCTTAATCAATTTTTACAAATTTTTTGTAGCTAAATAGACCATCTTTACTAATTTTTAAAAAGTATAGACCTGACTCATATTGGGATATATCAATTTTAGGTGAGTAGTCTTCAGTCCTTACTTGTAATAGTTCTTTTCCAGAGGTATTGATTAATCTAATTTCATAACCCATTAGACTTTCTTTCCCATTTAGTTCGATATAATTTAGTGCAGGATTTGGCATTACTTTAATACTCTCAATAACTTTAAAGACTTGGTTATCAATGCTTATATCAGACAAAGATAATTGTCCATTATTTTCTTCTGGGTTTATTAATTTGTCATAAACTATATCGTCAGGTACAAGAGAAGAGAAAGTACCTGTACAGCCATAATCACAATTGTCAAAATCATCTTCATAGGCTAATGCGTTAGTGTCATCATATATTCTTACCCAATCAATTTCACCCCCACCTCTAAAGTCTATACCTATACCTAAAATTTGACCTATATTACCTTCGTAATTCATTTGATACTCCTTAGAAGGGTCATTTATATATCCTCTTATAGTATTGTTAGAAGTTTCAAACCCAAAAGTTCGCCATTCTGACATATCTATGATGAAAGAGCTAATCTTGTTTTTGGTAGTAGTGCCTGCCGATAAATAAGTTCCCGAAGCAAATAAATCTTGTAGTTGCATATAGGCATTTCCTAAACTTCCAAAAATAGTTACCCTAGATTGGTCACCGCCATCTCCTTCATTTTTTAACTTTGCTTCAATCTTACAATTGTCACCATCTATTCCGAATTCTTTGAAGTTGTAATACTTTGGAAAATAATTTGAACCATTTGAGGTATAGGGTGGTGAGGGGTCAAATGAGGCAATTCCATTGTTATAAATAGTACATAAATCAACATAATCACCAGACTTTCCTAGATTATCTGTAGCATAACAATACCATTCACAACTTTTCACCAAAATCCTAATCTCTTGTTTGGTTCTCCATATACCGTTTATTCCTGCTAATTTCTCATCATACTTTATTGAATATACCCCTGGCACATCAAAACTTAGTGTTAGTTTTCCATGAGTTGTATATGGTCGGTGAGATATATTTGAGTAAGAGATTCGTGAACCAAAGAATGATACACTAGGAGTTACATTAGCATAAAAAACAGAGAAACTTTCACCTACTTCAACTACTTCTTTATTGGCAACTAAATAAGTATTGGGGTCACAATCTGCTATCTGTGCATCAAAAAAAGCATACTCTGAATCAAACCCATCTAGTAAATCCACGCTCATTCCTGCTTCAAAAGTTGTTTGATTGAATAGCACTTTAGCCGAGCCAATAATATCTTTTTCAGCTTTTACATATTCATTGGAATATATATCATAATCAACATACACCGTATCATTCAAACAAAAACACGGTTCACATAAAGTGCCTCCACAATCTAAACCTATTTCATCCCCATTTAGAATGCCATCTTCACACGTCAAACAAGAACCATTATCTCTTGTAGCATCAATATTATAATTATGAGATGAAGGGTTAGTGCAGCCATCTACGTGATTTCCTGTTGTAAAACAAATTTCTGCTGACTCAATATCAATGTCGAAGCAATGGACTGTAACCTTGTAGCAATATTGGGTTTCGGGTACTAAATTTTCCAAACTTACATTTTGAGATGTAGTATAAAGTTGGTCGTAATCTGATTCTGACTGTAAGCGGTAAGACAATGAATAATTATCTCTATTGTCCGTATCCATCCAAGAAATATCTGCTGAAATATTAGTAGTGGTGTGATTAATATTAGTTACTACTGGACAAGGAACACAGGGTTTACAAGAGCCACCACAATCCCTACCTAATTCGTTTCCATTTTTGATGTTATCATAGCAAGTTTCACAAGAGCCATCATCTGACGAAGCATCAGAGCTATAATTATGTGCTGATTCTAAAGTACAACCAAAGACATCCGCAACTAAATAAAATTCGGAGCTTGTAAAATTATTTCCTTCATTGGTTTCGGATATTTCGTCATCTTCGTCAATTATAGCGATAATATAATATTTTTGTAAAGTAGAGGCATTTACATACCTTTCCATATTCATAGTATAATTAAAGTTAAATGTACCCTCATTAATACTACTAATTAAACCTAATTGCATTGGTACTATTCCTAAGTCATCAATCTGTCCAGATAAAGAGTTATTCGTAGATAAATATAAATGCACATCAGTATAAACATCATCATAAGTACCGGGAATAGTATACCTATGAGTGCCTTCTAAATCAAAGCTAACAGATGAATTAGCAGCAACTAGTGTCTCTATCCAAGATATGCTTATTTTTAAATCCCCATCTGTATGTATAGGAGTAGATGAACCATTAGTGGAAAAACATCTTTCATTAGATTCTTGCTTTAAACCGCCATCACAAAACGTTTCTACATACCAACAATAGTTAGTATTTGGTACAAGTTTTTTAGTTAGATTGTAAGATGTTGTAGTAGTGGTATGAGATTCATTATATACTCCATTTGTTCCTAGATGAACAGTATAATTATTTGCGTCTGCATTAGCATTCCAAGATAATATTGCTCCATCTCTACTAATATTAGAGACGGATAGACCTGTTGTTTCTTCACATTCATATTCACCAACAGTAAATATTATTTCATCTGAAAAGGTTACAAAACCTCCATCCTCTGGGTCTGGTTTTGCAAGCGTAGCCTTATATCTTTGTCCAGATATTGGAGGTTCATATACACTAGAAGAAGTTGTATTTGTCCAGTTAAAATATAGCTTTCCTTCATCATTTATAAATATTCCAGCATCTACCACTATTTCTTCATTTACAGGGTCTAGATAGTTATCCTTATAACCTGACTTTGAAGTAAAATACCTGTTTAAATCTTTGCTTACTTGGAGTCTATAGGTCCCTGTCCTATTCATTCGAGCTGTAGCAAGAGTACTTTCATTGCAAAATAAATGTTCAGTCGCATAACTAAAATTAACATCCCCTTGCATTGAATTTATAAATTCTGGAAGCAATACTTCATTTACATTTAAATAAGAAGACAAACGAGTTCTTTCAGGTTTATTTTTATAGTATATTATCGTATCTTTTTGTTCTGTTGAAAAAGAGTTTCTTTCATTTTTATGATTATATTGCATGAAATTTTTCCAAATTATGTCGTTGTTTATCCAGCTTTTAATTGGTTCTGTGCATATTCCATATAAATTACAAAACAACCAATAATCTTTATAACAAGGGGATTCTAAAATATCATCAACTCTAAATATTGGAGGAGTATCAAATATAAAATCATCAAATTTATCTGGTAAAGCTTCAAAATTATTTACAATCCCTAACATTTTATAGCAATCTAAACTAGAAACTTCTACAGAACCTAAGCCTTGAAAAGTATGAAATAAGCCAAAGAAGTGTCCCATTTCATGTTCAATTAACCCCTTATGTTTAATAAATTCACCAGCATAGAGATAAATACTATTGTTTGCATCTGTATTTGTAATATCTATGTTACTATCAAATTGATTTAGTTCGGGGTGGGCTAAAAATTTAGAATTTGGTAAATCTGCTGTTCCATAATATTCCCATACCACATTGTTTATTTCTTGTCGTTCAACTTTATCAGTTATATAAACATTAATTTTTTCATTTTGGAAATTAAAAAAATTATGAAGCCAATATATTTCTCTTAAATCCGTAGTATCATAATACTCTTTACCATTGTTATAAATAATCTCATATTTGTTGTTTTTGTGGAAACAAATGTTAGTTCCCTTAAAGGCTTTATTTAAATTAACAATAGATTTTCTAATATCACTTTCTTGAACTTGATTTTTATCAGGATTAACTATAATAAAGTTAATTGAAAAATGTTGAGTTTGTGAATATGCATCAAAAACCAAAAAAACTATAACAATTGAAATGATAAAGCTCTTCATTTTTTCTTAATTTTAAAATCCATTTTTTAATTCAGTATTACATTAGTCCATTGCAATTAATTTACTTTTCTGCCTTATTTCAATTATAAAAAGGATTGTAGCGTTTTATTTTGTATTCTCAAATGAGAAAAATACTTTTCATCCTAATGCTCTTAGCGTCAACTAGTAGTGTTTTAGCAAGAACTTGTTGAGATTCACATTCTTTTATTGAAAGATATAAAAATGCTGAAGTCATCTTTTATGGTGTTGTCGATAAGATTTCGGGAGAACATTCAAACTATTTAATTGAACAATGCTCTACTTACTGATGTCTATGAAATTATCCCAATGGTATTTACAGTTTTCATTTCGATGTAACAAAAAAAGTTAAAGGTGAAATACCTGACAAAGTCATTGTTAAAAGAGAAATATTATGAAATGAAATACTTGATTGAAACTATTGCTTATTCATGTTAAAGTGAGAGGAATATCTCATACTTACTAATAATGAGTTTGCTTTATATTGATGACCTTGTGGACATAATTCTTGCAATTATTTAGATATTTCTAATGAGAAGATTAAAAACCCTATCATCAAGAATATGAAAAATAAAACCATTAAAGTGTTACTTTACATTTGAATAACATTTATTTTAATTTTTTATTGAATATGTCTCAAAAATACACACAAAGGCAAAATTATCTCTATCACAAACGATAAATAAACAAAAACTTACAAGATTCGGGCTATACGAGGAAAATTCGGATATAAAGAAAATTCGGTTAGTAAAAATACTGTTATTATAAATTCAAAAACTTACGTAATAATTGCTTAAAAGAGCTGTCCTCTTGTAATAAATGCTTTAAGTTTGGATTATGAGAAAGGAATTGACGCAACTTTTGGCTACCACGTTTAGAAGCATACAAATATTGTCCACCCTCCATGAGTAACGATTTTTCGTTAGGATTATAAGCCGTTGCATAATTCATATTTACAAGTATACTTTGACTAATAGGGAAAAAGTGATAATCAGCCGTAAGCAATTTTTTGTAATGCCCCAAATGTTTCATAGCATTTATCGTCTTGCCATCCTTTAGAAAAACCTGTGTCACATCACTTACTTTCGTTTGATTGATGGATTTGGTTTGTAACCATAGAATATTATCTACTTCTGGTCGCTCTATAATGCCATTGGCAACTTGAAAGGCAATACGCTTACTTTTTATAGGCGTAGCCGAAAGGGTTTCAATGACCATTTCTAATTGCTCTTTGCTACTCAATAATTGTTTGTAAATCTTTTCTTCCAATCTTTCAACGAATCTTATCAGTTCTTCCTTATCAACTGGTTTAGTAAAAAAGTCAAACGCAGAAAAACGAATAGCCTTGATAAAATTTTCTCTAATATCATGGGAAGTAAAAAATATAAATTCAAAATTTACAGTATCTTCTTCATGGAGGCGGTTTAGTAAATCAAAGGACGTACCTCTTTCCAAATTAATATCCAAGAAAGCAAGTTGAGGCTTTTTCTCTGTAATTAACTGATAGGCTTCTTCATTGGTATTAGCTGTTCCTATAATTTTAACTTTTGGACAATGCGTAGCCAATAGCATTTTTAGGGCTTGCATCCCTTCTTGGGTATCTTCTAAAATAATGGCATTAATAATCATAATATCCTGCTATTTTTAGATGCACAAGTGTACCTCCCTCTATTCTGTCGTTGGTTTCAATGCTTATGTTATAACCAGATTCATTCAATAACTGCACTCGCTTTTCTACCAGCTTTGTACCTTGTGATTGAAAGGCTTGAAAAGACATTGTTTGTAGTTCTTTTGCTGCTATTCTCCCTACTCCCGTATCTTCAATAATACATAGTAATTCTTCTGCTTTATTTAAAGAAAAGGTAATAGTCAAATTTTTCTCCCCTCCCCTTTTATAATTCAATCCATGTTTAATAGCATTTTCTACGAAAGGCTGAATCAGCATAGGAGGAATATCATAGTTGGCTATATCAATACCATTGTAGTCAATAGAATAATCAAAAGTGTTTTTAGGCAATTGTTGTTCTAATTTGATATAGGCAGTTAGTAATTCAATTTCCTGCTCTAAAGTAAAACTTTCATAATTCTCTTTTGCGGTAGTCCAATCACTACTAATAGACGCTTCTAAAAATCTACGGATTAGTTTGCTTAATTGCACTAAATACTCATCTGCCTTTTGCCAATCCTTTCCAATAATTAAGCCCTGCATACTTTGGAGAACATTAAAAATAAAATGAGGATTCATTTGTGCTAAAGAGCTTTGAACTTGTAAGTATCGGCTCTTACGTTTTTGTACCTCTACTTCTATTTCTCGTTGTTTTGCTTTGGAACGAAACCATATTGTACCTATAATAAATAAACCTAGTAAGCTAAAGAAAACACCCAGAATGACAAAGGCTGTTTTGAAAAAATCAGGCTCTCGCCACCAATCTAAATCAACGACTAAAGGTAAAGTAGCAATAGAAACTCTATCTGTAGTTGAACTGCCTTGTCTTGATTTTACTTGAAAAGTATAATTACCAGAAGATAATTTGGAATACACAGCAAAATCATCAGGTCGCCAATTTGACCAATTCGATTGCTCTCCCTCTTTCTCTAATTTGTATGCAAACTGTGTTTGAACAGGGCGATCAAAACCAACAGCTTCAAAGCGATATTCTACGTTATTTTCTCCTTTAGGTAAGGTAACAGAAGGAGTATTAAAAGGATATTTTTTTTGATTAACCGTAGTGATAGCGGTCTGTAGTGGTCTAACACTTAGGTCTAATTGTTTGGGATCTATTTTATCCACACTCGTAGCAGATGCTACCCATATATAGCCTTTAGAATCTTTCATAACGGCACTTTGGGTAGGCTCTATTCCTAGATAGCCGTTTCTATGATTATAGTGTTTTAAACGTACTTGCTTAGTATTATAATAATGCTGTAAGTCAAATACATATAAACCATCTACTCCTCCTATTAGTAAATGGGTAGTATCAATAGTTGTAATAAAACTAACGGCAGGACGCAAACGCTCATTTTCAATATGAATAATACTATCTACCTTATAATCATACATTGCCAAGCCTCCTTCATAACATCCAAACCACATCGTTCCTTTATAGTCCTTACATATAGATATGACTCCATCAACAGGAAGTTTATTATTTTGGCGAGTATAATTCTCAACTACTTTTGTCTCATAGTTAAATCTACTTAATCCTCTATAGCTACCTAGCCAATAATTTTCGTTATTATCTTTTTCAATACTAACAATATAGGGCGCATCATGTAAACCATCTTTCTTATTAAAATAAGCTATCTCTTTATAGTTCTGAAATACCTTGATACCTCCCAATACACCAGTCAAAATTAAATCTCTTTCTTTGTCTTCGTAGGCGATAAGATGAACTTTATTTTTAAGAGGAGTAGCAATACTTAATTTATTAAATTGCTTGTCTTCGTATTTTTGAAGACCGCTTCCAGTTGGAAAGATAAGGTTTTGCCTATTGTCTCTTAATGCACCAAAATAGAATTGATTCCTACCTAATGAATAGGTTTTAATTATACTCTTTCCATCAAATACTTGCAATTCTTTTTGAAAGCCTGCCATCCATATATTTCCTGCCTTATCCTGTACCATAGACCATATAAAAGAAAAAGGAGGGGAATTAAAGTGCTGAAAACTCTGACCAAAAACCTGAATTAAACCTTCTTCGGAAGCAAGCCAGATATTATTTTGTTTGTCTTGAAAAACTTGATTAATTCTATTGAAGTCAAATTCTTGGATAGCACTTATTTTCTTATTTTTTTTGTCAAAATATTGCAAAAGCCCCTTATGATCTAGGTTAAAGAAATAACTTTTAGGAATAGCATCGAAATCAGGTTTTATAATTTCAGGTATTTTTATTTTTCTCTCCCATCCTTTTTTAGGCTTTTCAATATTTAATATATAGACCTCTTTATTGGCTAGTGAATTTTTTCGACATTCAAATTCGAGATTACCAGATGAGGTATTTTGAATAATTCTAACATACTCGCAGCTAAAAAACATGGGCTGAAATAGCTTATAAGTGCCATCATTATTTAAAAAACAAATACCTACTGAATCTATAAAAGTTAAAAGAGATTGATGAAAAGAACTATAACCAACATCACGGGCATTCTTAGGGTAATTAATTTTTTGAAATAAACTATCCTTAAAAGTGTAAACTGCATTAGAATACTTTAAATAAAGCATATCTTTATCATCTATATAAGCATTCTGGAGTTTTATTTTTTCTCCATTTGAAAATGTTGAAATTTTTTCACCGTCATACTTGCTTAACCCACTGGAATGAGCAAACCAAATATTACCTTTACTATCTTCTAATATTTGTGTTGTGGATGCTCCTAGAATACCATCTGCTCTCGTGAAATTTTCAAATTTCTCGCCATCAAATTTGCTAACACCTCCTTTTGTGCCAATCCACAAATACCCCCTACTATCTTGAAAAATTCTTAATACCTGCATCTGCACCAACCCATCTTTTGTGGTAAATTGGCGAAAAGAATAGTCTTGTCCGTATATATTATATGATGGAATAAGGCAAAAAAAGATGCCTATTGATATAGTGGTAAGTAATATTTTCACTGATATTTTGGGTTTTGGTAAATATACCCCACTTTAAGAAAATATCCTCATAAAAAACAAAATTCGGTAGGAGAATAGAATATTCGGTAACTCTAACTTACATATATTAAAAAGGTACGCCAATTCAACGCACCTAATTCACTACCCAACAACCAAAAATAATTCTTCACAATTCATACACTTAATTTCCAAATTAGGTCTGCCCCAAACATTAATTCCGCAAGAACAAGAGTATTTTGTTTTATTCTTGCTTTTGCCATTCTTTCCAGAAGTCGTACTAGTTTTCTTACCCATTGCTAAATTCTTTCCTTCAATCAGAGCCTTCAATACATCACCATCCAAAGAGGTAAAGGGTAAGGTATATTTTTTAGGCATTTTATAAAATGCCTTTTCATACCTTCCGTCCTTGATGATATAGTGCGTCATCTGCTGCCCTGTACGTTTACCTCCTACCTTCCCTGTATTACTTGGCATCAAACCTACTTCCTCCATTTTGTTTGCCCATTGTGTGTTATGGTAGCCACTACGAGAAGGTTTCCCATATTGCCATTGCCACAAATGAGCTTGCTCATGTACCAATGTACTAAAGACAAGTATAGGTTTCCGATAGAGTGTAGCAGGAGTAAGTGAAATCTCATGGGTAGAATACTCTTTTTCATTGACTCGCCTCCACCGTTCAGGTGCGAGAAAACCATGTGTATTTTTCTTTCTGGAAAAGTTGAGAATGCAACCAGCTAATTTGCCATCAAATAGCGCATGATTGAAATACTGATATGCTCCATTGAGCGCATTGAACTGTTCCTCTGTTGGAGTGAGGATGATTTGTTTTTTCATAATCTAGGATTTTTGTTTTTGTATCGTACAATGCAAATCCTAGTAAAATGAAGGAGGTTGTCAATGCTTACTTGATCTATCACCCTCCCCCTCTTAAATCACTCTAATCATTTTTAAAATATCAATATTTCAAAATAAAAGCCTATCTCAATGTGGAGATAGGCGAAAAATTAATTCTTAAATTCTTTACTATGAGCAACTTCAATACTCACTAGCTAAAAGTAGGGTACAATAGTTGTACTCCGCTTTGTACTGTCCACTTGCTATCATTTCTGTATTCAATTGGTCAATAAAGAATAGCTTTTGTGCAGTATCTTCGTGGATATACACAAACAAATAATCCATTCCTTTATTTTCCTCTACCAATTGTTTCACCTCTTGGTAAATAGCCAAAATTTCTTCCTCTGATAATAGAGCATTTACTCCACTAGTTACCGAGAATCTACCAGAAAAATGATAAGTGCCTGTTGTTTCCTGTGGCTGACGTTTCCACTTCATACTTTTGTTTTTAATGAAAAAATTACTTTCAAAAAAAGAGTATAGATAGTGGTTAGAGATGCAAGCTGTTAGTATTCCAAATTCCTTTTAGATTTTAAAGTGAAGTAAATTCTTCCTAACTTTAGAGCAAGTTGATAGTGGTCTATATGAAGTGATACTATTTTTGTTTATGGAGATTTTATTTATTCACTTTCAATAACCATGACTGATATTCACAATATCATAAAAGATGCTATTTCTGAATTTGACGATAGATTAAAAGACCAAGAGGTTGTTACTGATGTTGGAGATATAATACATGAAGTTGCGGA
>CAZXYA010000284.1:0-11633 GCA_964644655.1 uncultured Saprospiraceae bacterium
CCTATTTTTGTTACTTAGTTCTTAGACCTTTCTTTACAACTTTAGAAGGATAGCCAAGAAATGTTATGCATAATTCGTTGATTTCACGGGGTAATTACCCCCAATAAAACATCTTTATCCGTTAGGTTAAGTGTTTGGTTTTGTATTCCTTCCAATTTTAATTAGAAAACTACGCTATTGACAAGGACGATTTTCCATAAGATAAATTATCAAACAAGAAGGCAATTTCAAACCCATTGCCTGTCACAAAGAAATAACTTTCATTTTTTTAAGAAACAGCTTACAAAATAAATACTACCAACCATGAATTCTTTTGAACTAAGAACTTGAAATTTAATATTTTAATTTCTATATTGCAATTCATATACTCGCCATCAATACACACACAAAACTACCTGTCCTTTATTCCTATCGTCCTAAAGCTAGCATTAGCTTTACCTATCCCCCCTATTCTATTTTCTATATCCAAAGATCACAGGTTTCATTGCTTGGTACTATTCCTATTACTACACACTTTTAGGTAACATAGAAAACCATACATACTAGGCTTGAAAACCAAATAGAGAAACAATGAGAATACTACACACACTCACCAATACTATTATTGGCTACCCTAAGACTGTCTTACTTTTAGTAGGAGCATTTACTCTATTTACTTTGGTAGGACTTACCAAAGTGCAAGTTAAATCTGATTTTGCATTAGATATACCTCCAGAAGACCCTTTGTTGGTTTCCAATGAAAAAGTAATTGAGCATTTCAACCAAGGGAACAATATATGGATTGGTATTAAAAGCGATAATGTTTTTCAGGAAGAGACTTTAGCACAAATCCAATCCATCACAGAAGAAGTAAAAGAATTAGAATGGGTCATAGACGATGAAGTGAAAAGCTTGACCACCGTCAATAACATCAAAGGCGTAGAGGAAGGGATTGAAGTAGGAGCTTATTTAAAAACAATTCCCACCACCGAAAAAGAATTTCAAGCATTAGCGTCCAGTATTCGGAAAGACAATTTATTGAATGGTCAGTTGGTATCAGAGGATGGTCAGTTTACAGTCATTGCTGTTAATTTAGAAGCTGGATTTGATACCGATTCAAAAGCCATCTATGCTAACTTTCAGAAGATTAAAGCTGCACAACCGAATCCTGACGATGTTTATTTAGCAGGAGTCATCGCACAACTAGAAGAATTAGACATAGGTATCAATAAAGATTTGGATACCTTAGTCCCTTTCGCCCTCCTACTAATATTATTGGGCTATTATTTTACTTTTCGTACATGGCGGGGAGTATGGTTACCTTTTTCGATGGTGTTATTAAGTATTATCTGGACAGTTGGAATTCAGGGTTGGATAGGGATACCCATTACGGTAGTTACTTCTATATTACCTATGTTAATGATTGCGGTTTCCAGCTCTTATGGCATTCATTTACTACATCGTTACTATGAGGATATTGCTCACCATAATGCAATAGAAGGTACAAGAGTAGCCTTAAATAATATTGGTTCTGCATTATTGATGACAGGGATAACCTCTGCCTTGGGTACGCTTACTTTACTAGTCTTTAAAGTAGGGATGGTTAGAGAATTTGGAATCTTGGCTACTATCGGTATGCTGGCAGTTGTAACACTTTCTCTTACCTATATGCCAGCAATGTTGGTCTTGCTCAAAAAACAAGAACATCCTTTTATTACAGCACATACAACAGCCTCTAACTGGCTGACGAAGATAGGACAGTTAGCCATACAACTACGGTATGGCATTTTGGTAGGGGCAGTAGTATTATTTGTATTGTCTGTATGGGGGATAACCAAGATTCAAGTAGGGGATGACTTAGCTAATTATTTCAGAGAAGGGCATCGGGTTAATCAGGTCTTTAATGCTTTCAATAAGCATTTGAATGGAACGGCTAGTTTAAATGTGATGATAGATACAGGCGAGGAAGATGGAGTAAAGAATCCAATAGTGTTAAAGGAAATAGAAGCCTTTCAACAATATGCAGAGACTTTACCAAATGTAGGCAAAACCAACTCTTTTACAGATATTATCAAACGTATCAATCAAGAATTACACACCTCTGATTCCAATTATTTAAAAGTTCCAAATTCCCAATCTTTAGTTAGCCAATATATGCTACTGTATTCTTTATCAGGATCGCCAGGCGATTTTAGTAGCTTGGTTGATTATGATTATCAACGTACAAAAGTACAGGTAATGATAAAGAGCGCAAAGCAAGAAGACCAATTAGCAATTTTAGAGCACCTACAAGAATACCAACCTCGATATTTAGAATCAGGCTTCGATATAGCCATTGGAGGAAGAGTTATCGAAAGACTAGCATTTATTAAATATGTAGTAGAAGGGAAGATACTAAATATGATAGCCGCTATACTGATTGTCTTTTTATTTTGTTCCCTAGTATTTCGTTCTTTAAAAATAGGATTAGTTGCCATTGTGCCGCTTGTGTTCTCTATGATTTCTACTTTAGGGGTAATGGGTTTATTAGGTGTTCGACTAGAAATGGCTACTGCTATTATAACTGCCATTGGAGTGGGTATTGGGGTAGATTTTGCCATTCATTTTTTAATGCGTTTTCGAGAGGAATTAGCTTTATCATGCAATATAGAAACTGCCACAATGGCGACTATGAATACTGCTGGAAGAGCAATTAGTTTTGATGTACTATCCAATATTTTAGGATTCTCTGTTTTACTTTTTTCTACGATTCAACCTATACAAAATTTTGGAGGATTAGTAGCTTTTATGATGTTGAATGTTGCAATTAGTACATTGTTACTAATGCCTGCTATTATTTTGATTTTTAAACCTGATTTGGTGGACAGCAAAATACAGTCACTAACTACCTCTTCTAATATTTCTGCTGCTAACATTTAAAGAAAAATTAAATGACAATAAAATAAGCAATTATAAAACTCTGTAAAAAAAACAGAATATGAGAAAACACACATTCCTAACAAAAATAGTAGATGCCCTAGTATGTCATACCATTACGCTTAGTAGTTTCTTATTTTTTCTACTGTTTTGTAGAGGTGAATTGCATAATAAAGAACACATCAAAACAGCTTTAGAGTCAGGAAACTTTATCCTCGCAGCTAATCATGTAAGTTACTTCGATTGGTTAGTATTATGGGCATTATTTCGATACCGTTTTGGTATTCGGTTGAAATTTCCAGCTAAAGCAAAATTATTCGATCATCCACTTTGGGGAAGATTGATGAGACATGGCAATTGTATCAAGGTTAATAATAATGGTAGCAAAATATTGAACGCAATATCAGAGGAAGAATTAAAAAATAGTTATATGGCGATTTTTCCAGAAGGGAAACGCTCTAGAGATGGACAATTACTACCTTTTAAGAAAGGCGTATTGAGATTTGCTAAGCAATACAATAAAGTCATTCTACCAGTTGGATTAAAAGGATTCTACGAGTCATGGTCTAGTGATAAAAAGTTCCCAAGTATTGGAAAATTGAGCATTCATTTTGGCAAGCCGATTTTACCAGATGAAATAACCATTGGTCGAACTTCTTTGTCTCATTTGCGAAACGCCATTCACATATTATCAAAAGGAGGGAATGATAAAGTATTATACAATTCTTACGAACAACAACATGCTTTTATTGATGTAGATAATACGCTTACTCCTACAAATATAGGTAGCTTATTATTTTATATAAAAAAGAAGAAGTTACCGAAATGGAGGTATCATATTTGGAAAGTTTTCTTTGTTTTAGTTGTCACTCCTTTGTTATTGATACTGGACAAATTTTCAAGAGCGCATGTACAGCAGTTTGTATATAGCTTATATCAAAAATACGATGAGCAAACCTTAGCATTTTTTGCAGAGCAGTATTTTAAAGAAAGAATAGAAGGAAATTTTCTTCCTGATACTCACTTTATTATTCAACAGTTGAAAATGCACAATAGTAAGATTGTACTTGTATCTACCAATCTAACTTGCTTTGTAAAAACTATAGCTGAATATTTTGAAATTGATTTCCAAGCAATTGATTTAGAACGATTGAGGGATAGCCCTTACCAATCACAAATTAAATATTTAAGGAATTTCAAACGATCTTATATGCAACAACATCACTATGACAATTCAATTGGTATAGGAGATAGTAAATACGATCAACCTATTTTTGAACATGTATCTAATTCTTTGCTCAGATCAAAGAAATTATTGAAGATACAAGATATTCAGAATTTCTAAATTTTTCAGGAGATAGATACTGTCTGTTAAATTAATATAAAAAAACATAATACCTCTTAATACAAAACAGCATAAAATGAATTATCTATTATCAATCCTCACGCTCTTAATTATCAGCTCATTTACTACTAATCCAACAGAGCCAATTTCCGCTATTTCCATCATGGAAAAAAATAAACAGATTACTGAATCTGGCGATCAAGAAGTTGCTTTTACATTAGAGCTAATCAACAAAAAAGGTAAAAAAAGAAAGCAAGAATCCGTTTGGACTTATTTAACAGATGATGCTGATATTCGATACTCTTTATTTCGATTCAATGCCCCTTCGGATGTAAAAGGTACTGGTTTTTTATCTATCGAATATCCAAGTAAAGTAGATGATCGTTGGTTGTTTTTACCAGCTTTGGGTAGGTCTAGACGTATCTCTGCCAATGAAAAGACAGATCGTTTTATGGGTTCTGATTTCACCTATGAAGATTTAGAGCGAATCAACCTAGTTGATTATGATTATGAATTGCTAGGAGAAGAGACTATAGAAGGACAAGCTTGTTATAAGATAGTTGCGACTCCCAATAATGCCAAAACCAAAAAGGAATCGGGATATAGCAAACGTATTTATTATATTCAAAAAAATAACAGCCAATCCATTAAGACAGACTACTTCAATAAGAAAGGAGAATTAAGTAAAACATTTTTTGGTAAAGACATTAAAAAACCAACAGGAGAAAAGGAACTGCGAGTACATTACATGGAAATGCAAAACTTTGAGACTAATCATACTTCTATTATTCATTTTTCTGACTTTAAAATTGATAAGGGTATTGGAACGGAAGGGTTTACGGTTCGGGCTTTGGAGAAGATTTAAGTTGCTTAGGCATCAGGTTAATGAAACAGATTCATGAAAGCTGAATTTTCTAGTTTACTTTGTTACAATCCAATAATTTGAAAAAATCAGAATGTTAAACAAATTCACCAATATAATAATAAATCATCCAAAAAGAATCTTATTTGCAGTAACTGTAATAACTTTATTCGCTTTGGTAGGACTTACCAAACTACAAGTAGAATCTGACTTTACTACAAGCCTTCCAACCAATGATCCATTAATGCTTTCTGATAAAAAAGTACAGGAACATTTTAATCAGACCAATAATATATGGATAGGAATTAAGAGTGATAACATTTTTCAAGACCAGACTTTAAGACAAGTAGCATCCATTACAGAAGATGTAAAAGAACTAGAATGGGTGATTCGTGATGAGGTGAAAAGTTTGACAACGGTTAATAATATTAAGGGAGTGGAAGACGGAATAGAAGTAGGGGCTTATTTAAAAACTATTCCACAATCAGAAAAAGAATTTCAAGAATTAGCAGTTGCGATTCGACAGGATAATTTGTTAAGTGGTCACTTGGTTTCAAGAGATGAGAAGTTTACAATAATAGCAGCTAACCTAGAAGAAGGATATGATTCTCGTGGCGTTTTTGATGCCTTACAAAATATTAAATCTTCGCAACCTAATCCCAATAATATTTATCTGGCAGGTACTTTAGTACAATTAGAGGAATTAGATAGGGCTATTAATAACGATTTGAATGTCTTAGTTCCTATTGCCTTAATACTAATTATAATAGGATACTATTTTACCTTTCGGACTTGGAGAGGAGTCTGGTTGCCATTTTCGATGGTGTTATTAAGTATTATTTGGACAGTAGGTATTCAGGGGTGGATAGGGATTCCTATTACTGTTGTAACCTCTATTTTACCTTTACTGATGATTGCCGTATCTAGTTCTTATGGAATCCATCTATTACACCGATATTATGAAGATATTCCCGATTACACCTCTATAGAAGGTACTAGGAAAACAGTAGAACATATCAGCCCGATCTTACTTATGACGGGTGTTACTTCTGCGCTAGGTACACTTACATTGCTAGTTTTTAAAGTGGGTTTGATACGTGAGTTTGGAGTTTTGGCAACTATTGGAATGTTAGTAATTATGGTGCTATCCTTGACTTTTATGCCTGCGTTATTAGTCCTCTTGAAAAAGCAAAAAAACCCTCTAATTAATCGGAATCATTCCAAGTCAGACTGGATGACTAAGCTAGTATATTTGGCTATTCATCAACGTAATACTATAACGATTATCTCTGTCTTATTGCTAGTAGGGTCTATCTGGGGAATTACCAAAATTCGAGTAGGGGATGATTTAGCAAGTTATTTCCAAAAAGGGCATGTTGTTAATCAGGTGTATAATGCCTTTAATTTACACATGAATGGTGCTGATAATTTTGATGTAATGTTTGATACTAGAGAAGTAGACGGTGTGAAAAATCCTATGGTATTAAAAGAAATTGAATCATTTCAACAGTATGCAGAATCCTTACCTAATGTAGGTACGACAAGTTCTTTTGTGGATATTATTAAACGGATTAATCAGGAATTGCATACTTCTGATCCTAATTATCTAAAGATTCCTTCTTCCCAAGCAGAAGTTAGTCAATATATGTTGTTGTATTCCTTATCGGGTGCACCAGAAGACTTTAGTAGTCTAGTGGACTATGACTATCAAAGAACCAAAATTCAAGTAATGATTAAAAGTGCCAAGCAAGAAGATCACTTAGCATTATATAAACAATTACAACAATATAAGCCCCAGTATTTACAATCTGGATTTGGATTAGAATTTGGGGGAGAAGCCATTAAGTGGTTAGCTTATATAAAGTATGTAGTGGAGGGGAAAATCCTAAATATGATCGCTGCTATTCTAATTGTTTTATTGTTTTGTTCGTGGGTATTTAAGGCACTCAAGATTGGACTAGTTGCTATTCTTCCTTTACTGTTTTCTATGATTACTACTTTAGGCTTAATGGGATTTTTGGGCATACCGCTAGAAATGACAACAGCAATAATTACTGCTATAGGAGTAGGTATAGGTATTGACTTTGCGATTCATTTTATTATGCGACTTAGAGAAGAAGTGATTTATTCCAATGATTTGAAATTGGCTATAATGACTACTATGAACACAGCAGGTAGAGCTATTAGTTTTGACGTGCTTTCTAATATATTAGGTTTTTCAGTTTTATTATTTTCTGGTATACAACCATTACAAAATTTTGGTGGATTGGTTTCAATAACGATGTTAAGCCTATCATTGAGTACATTATTAATTGTACCTGCGATCATTCTAATCTTTAAATTTAATTTTTCAAAAAAAGATAATACAATAAATCCCCCCTCCTCTAGTATTCTTCCTATTGAGTTATAAATATTATTTAGACTTAAATAAAAATCTACTAAGGGTTTTTATTTATGGTTAATCATTTAAAATCATTAAATAATGGAAAACAATCCGATACTTAACACTTCACTAAACCAAAAAATAAGCCCCAAAACAGGTAGTGCAATTGAATTTGTTAGCCCAAAAGGGAAAACTATTATTTCTAAATTTAAAGCTTTTGCTGACTGGCAAAAAGAAAGAGATGAATTAGGTAGTTGGGCATATGGAAAAGTAACTCAAGGTAAATATAGCCTTGATTATACTCTGTTTGATTATTTAGATATTGGAAGACATCCTGAAATTTTAAAAGCTGCACATGAAACAATAGAAAATTATGGAGTTGCATCCTGTGCTTCTCCATCCCAAAATGGACTTACTAGCATCTCAAAGAAATTAGAATTAAAAACTAAGTCTATTTTAAAAAAAGATACTTGTTTACTTTATCCTTCAGGTTGGTCGGCTTGTTTTGGAGCAGTAACAGGAATGGTGAGTAGGCAGGATACTGTATTGATTGATCGTTTAGCTCATAATTGCCTTGCTGTAGCTGCTAAGTATGCCACTAAAAATACTGTGAAGTTTGCACATAATAATCTAAAGGATTTAGAAGAAAAATTATTTGCAAGTAGAAAGATAGATAAAGAAAATGCAATAGTCATTGTTTTGGAAACACTCTATTCCATGAATTCAACTACTCCAGATTTGGTAAGAGTGATGGAATTAGCAGAACAATTTGATGCCTTAGTTATTATAGATGTTTCCCATGAATGGGGATGTTATGGAGACAATGGCATGGGGCTTTTAAATTCCATTGATCCTTCAAATAATAGACTAATAATAACTGGTTCTTATAGTAAAGTATTTGGTACAAATGGTGGGTTCGTTGCTGGACATCACTTAATAGAAGATCATTTTGTTGCGTTTAGTCCTACTTATTCTTTTAGTTCTGCCTTAGCTCCTATTCAGTGTGGAATTATTTTAAAGGGATTAGAAATTGTTTTTTCAGAAGAAGGGAAAATGTTAAGAAAAAAATTGGATACATTATGTGAATATTTTAGAACAAAACTAATTGAGAATAATTTTGAATTGGACGGAGATAAGAGTGCTATCGTGCCAATTATTATTGGTGAGGAGATAAAGTCTAGAGAAATATTTCCTAAATTACTAGATAGGGGGTTATTGGTGAATCTTATTGAATTTCCAGTAGCTGCGAGAGGTCGTTCTTTATATAGACTGATGTTATCTCCTCAATTTACCTTTGAAGAGTTAGATAAAACTGTCGAGATTCTATTAAATGTTCAAGATGAGTATGCTAAATCTATTAAGTCAATATTATAATGAATTTGAGTAGTTTATAAATAGTTATAGTATCCGCTTTTATCAAATTATTAATTTCAAGACAACAAAATGAAATCTATTTTTTATTTTCTCATTCTAGTATTCATCGGTTTTTATAATAGTCCAAGTAATATTACTGATGCTATTTCCATTATGGAAAAGAACAAAGAAATAAATGAATCAGGCGATCAACAAGTAGCTTTCACTTTAGACCTTATCAACAAGAAAGGTAAAAAGAGACGACAAGAATCGGTATGGACATATCTAACTGATGACTCTGACGTTCGCTATTCTTTATTCCGTTTTCATGCACCTTCCGATGTGAAAGGAACAGGTTTTTTATCCATTGAATATCCAAACAAGGTAGATGACCGTTGGTTGTTTTTACCTGTATTAGGTAGATCAAGACGCATTTCTGCCAATGAAAAGACAGATCGTTTTATGGGATCTGATTTTACCTATGAAGATTTGGAAAGAGTTAATTTATTGGATTATGATTATGAATTGTTAGAAGAAGAAACGGTAGAAGGTCAGGCTTGCTATAAAATTAGTACCACGCCTAATGATGCTAATACCAAAAAAGAATCTGGATATAGCAAACGTATTCTATACATATTGAAAGATAACTATCAAACAGTCAAGATTGATTATTTTAACAAAAAAGGAAAGCTGAGTAAAATATTTCTTGGTAAAGAAATCAAAAAACCAGAAGGAGAAAAAGTAGTAAGAGTGCATTACATGGAGATGCAAAACTTAGAAACTAATCATACTTCTATTATCCATTTTTCCGATTTTAAAATTGATAGAGGAATTGGAACGGATGGCTTTACAGTTCGGGCTTTGGAGAAGATTTAGATTATTTATAAAAGTCATTACACTGTGAGACACTATTACTTAATCTATCTAAGTTTTTTCGGAATACTCCTTCAAAGTTGGGGGCAAGAACGCTCTAAGATTGAATTCGACCTACAAGGCAAAGCAAAAGTAGAATATAGTTCCTACTTCAAAGAGCTACCTGAAAAAATCAATGAAAGAAAAGAAGGAACACTTTTTTTAACAGGAACACTTCGCTTTGACGAAGAGGCTACTTTCAAAACGGTGGTCATCAATCGGAAAGACTTCGCGGACGATTATAGAGATCGCCTGTTCTATGTGCGAGAAGCCTACTTTCATTTTGTAGATCGAAAAATGGATGTACAATTTGGAAAGCAAATAGTCAATTGGGGAACAGCAGATATTTATAACCCCACCAATAATATCAATCCCCTAGACTATACCGATTTTTTTGATTTGGAAGACAATCAGTTGGGAGTCTGGATGGCACGAGCTAAACGATTTCATAGTGATAATAAGTTTACTGAAATTTTAATCAGCCCTCATTTCCCTGATTTGGCTTTTCCTAATCCTTTATCTAGATGGGTCGTAGGATTGCCTACTGCCATGCCCGATCCTCTAGACCCTGCTAGGATGAGTTCTATTCAGTACAACTATGAAAACTTACAACCTACTTATAAGGATGTGGGCTGGATGCTCGGTATTAGAAATGGACTCTCTGCCAGTAATTGGGATTTCTCTAAAAGCCTACTAATTACCGCAAATTATCTACCCTCTTTTCAAAATGAAATAAAGGGCATAGATACAACAGGTATTCAGATAGCTTTACAGCCTCTGCATCAACGCTTGTATGTATTAGGCTTTGATGTTGCCACTACCTTTAAACAATTAGGCATTAGAGGGGAACTGGCACTAAAGGGCTTATCAAAAGCACAAAATAAATGGAGTTTTGAAACGCTTTACTATGAATATACGCTCGGTATAGATCGCACTTTTAGCCAATTGGTATTCGATAAAAATGTAATGGTAATTCTACAATGGGTGCATCAAATCATATTGAGAAATGAACAACCTGTAGCAGACAATGATATTCGCTTTTTTTTACGAAGGGCTTTACTACTACGAACCGAATTGGCTTTTAATTATTATAGCAATTTCACTCTTCAAGCTCTTTATACTTTAGATACGCAAAATCTGTATTTCCAACCTAGTCTGAAATATCGGGTGTTGGATGGTTTGAGTTTGGTAGCACAAGCGGATTTGTTTTTGGGAAAACCAGAAGGTTTTTTAGGGCAGTATTTGGAGAATGATCGGTGGCGGGTGTCGGTGGTTTATGAGTTTTGATAGTAGGCTAATAGTTTTTGCGAATCAAAAAATATAAAAGAACTAACATGAAAATAGTTTCAAATTTTATCAGAAACTTACCAGACAGTCAATACAAATGGAAATTGATATTGGCAATGGCAAAGTTTTATCAGTTTGATATACGCATTGCGGAAAGGAAGGAGGAACTACGAGCTATTTATAAATTTCGATATAAAATTTATGTAGAGCAATTACAACGAAAACAAAAATATGTCAACCACACTTTAAAAGAAATTCAAGAGCCACTTGATGAAACTGCCTATAATATTGGGGCATGGAAAAATGGTGAATTGGTAGGTGTGGTTAGACTAAATATAAAAGAGAGAGGAAATTTTGGTTATTATCATAAATTATATAGAACTGATCTTTTTATAGAATTAATAGAAAGAAGCTCCATCGTTACAAAATTAATGGTGGATAAGAGATTTAGAAATACGCCGCTTTCAATACTCTTGTCTTTAGCATGTTATCAAATTGGATGCAAAAAAAGTCTCGAAATTAATTTCATTGATTGTAATAAACATTTGGTCAAATATTTCTTGGGAACGTAAAAAAAATAAATGTTACAACTTAAG